>JACCZJ010000411.1 GCA_013696065.1 Nocardioidaceae bacterium | reverse complement strand
CTGACGGGGTGTCGAGGCGGCAACAGCCGGTTTTATCGAGGCGAGAGGGGCGGGGCTGGCCGAAAAACGGCTAGTCGACCGTGAATGTCTTGTCGACGATGTTCATGGGATGGCCGTCTTCGGCGCTGTATTCCAGGCAGCGAATCTTGTAGGTGCCGGGCGGGAGGGTCCCGAGCTCGATGTCGGCCTTTCTCCACATGCCCATGGCGGTGGTGACGAAGCCCTCGTCGATCTTCTTGCCGGTCTCGCCGAAGAGCTGCCAGTTGACGTTGCCCTCGAAAACGTTGGCCGAAACCGTCACGGTGACGGGGTTCGAGACCGTTTGCCCCTCGACGATGTTGACGATCTCGATCCACGGGCGGATCTCATCGTCGGGCATCGCGCGTAAGGGGTCGAGGCGTACGCCGTTCGACTCGTCGACTGGCTCCCCGTTGTAGGTGAACCGGGCCTCGCCCTCCACCCCCGCTGTGCGCAGGAGCGCCTGGAAATAGGGGAGAATTTGAGCGCGCAGCTGCGCCGGCGAACCAACCATGTGATCCCCTACGAGCAGGGGCTCGCCTTCCGGCGAAGCACCCGAGAGACTCTCAAGGGCGATGGTGGTGGTTTGTCCCACTGTCGAGACGTCTACGACGTGCAGGGACTCATTTCCGATCAGAACCGGCATGAGGTCGGGGTCGATCGGAAGTGACGTCCACCACTCGCGAAGAGCAGCCAGGACAGGATCGTCAGGTGCCTCCGGGAGAGTGTGCGGCTCGGAGTGAAGACGCGGCGCTATCGCCAACACGTCGGAGCTGTCCCCGGGGTAGTACATCGTGACCTGGCGGGCGGCTGGAGCGTTCGGGTCGTAGAAGCCCTGGTGGGGGGTTAGACCCGGCCCTGGCTCCGGGGAGGGCGGCGCCGTTGCCGCTTCCTCGCCGCTCTGCTCAGGCACAGTTGGCACTGTCTCGATTGGCTCGGCCTGAGTCGGCTCGGCCTGAGTCGGCTCGGCCTTGGTGGGCTGGAGGGCAGGTGGGGCGGAGTTGTCGCTTCCCTGGTTCCCCACCAGGACTATTGCCGTGATGACGGCCGCAGTGGCGAGGCCAGCACCAAAGGCACCGCCGAGCCAACTCCAACTGGGGCGTTCGCCATTCGTCCGGCCCGTCCACGCTCTCCATCCCCGCGCTCGGTCGGACGAACCGCCAAAGGAGCTAGAGGAGCGAGAGGAGCTAGAGGCGCCAGCCGGGGAAGAGGCGGCAGAGCCGGCAGAAGCGGCAGAAGTGGCAGACGAGGCGGTGCGCGCCTGGATCTGCTGCAGCGCGTCGGGTTGCGGCTGGGTCAGGGCGGCCTCCTCGCTGAGGGCGCGAGCCAGCAGCGAAGCGGTCTGGTCGTCGTCGTCGGTGTTCATCGTGAGTCCTCAAGGGTTGCGCGGAGGGCACTGATCCCCCGCGAAGCGTGGCTCTTGACGGCCCCGCGGCTGATACCGAGCGCATCGGCGATGTCCGCCTCAGCGAGGTCGCTGTAGTAGCGGAGCACGAGCACTTCTTGCTGGCGTTGCGGCAGGTCGTGCAAGGCGGCCAACACCTCATGGCGGGTCTCGGCCGCCAGCGTCTGCTGTTCCGCGCTGGGCGCATGCCGTCGTACGTCGTCGGCCTGCCGGTGAAGGTGCTTGTCGGAGACAACGTGATGACGCTGACTGGATCGCGCTCCGTTGACGACAGAGCGCCGCAGGTAGGCCAGCGCCTTGTCGGGCTCGCGAAGGCGGCGCCAGCGGCCGTGCATCGCCACGAAGGCGTCCTGCACGATTTCTTCGGCCTCACCGCTGTGGCGCACCAGGAGACCCGCAAGTCGCACGAGTGAGGTGTAGTGAGCGGCATACATCTGGGTCACCGCGTGATCGGCGTCCCAGCGCTCAACTGACACCGCGGCCACCTCTCTCATGGTGACGGCCCCCGGTAGCGTGTCCATGCCTAGTACACGTGCGATGGGGGCATGTGGTTTACATGATCGAACAGCCGGTCGGCGTGCGTGCGTTCCGACACGGCTGCGTCGACTGACGAGGAGACTCAACGATGACTGACCCATCCTGCTTGTTCTGCCGCATCCTCGCTGGGGCGATCCCGAGCGAACAAGTCGGTCAAAACGACCTGGCAGTTGCCTTCCGCGACCTGGACCCTCAGGCTCCGACGCATGTCCTGGTCATCCCGAAGGTGCACGTCGCCACGCTGCCTGAGCTCGCCGCATCCCACGCCGAGGCGGCCGTGGCCGTGTTGACGTTGGCTCGACAGGTGGCGATCGAGGACGGTGTGGGGGATGCCTACCGTCTCGTCTGCAACAACGGCTCTGAGGTCGGCCAGAGCGTCTTTCATGCGCATATGCACGTATTGGGCGGTCGCGCCATGACCTGGCCGCCGGGTTGAGCCTCTCGGCAAAGCGGTGGTCTTGTCGGTGCCAGCCCGTAGCATGTACGCAAGATGACAGAACAACAGGTGCCACGACACACGATCGTGATTCCCAACAGTGTTCCAGTCGTCGCCGTGCTCGGGGCGCGTGATGAGTTTGTCGACATCATCGAGCGCGAGTTCGACGCCGACATCCATGTGCGAGGCAATGAGGTCAACGTCGCGGGCGACCGTGGCGAGGTGGCGCTGATCGAGCGGCACATCGACGAGCTGGTCACCATGGTGCGCACCGGTCAGGGGCTGACGGGGGAAACCGTCGAGCGAGTGATCACGATGCTCCGGACCGAGACTCAGGAGCGACCGGCTGATGTGCTCACGCTCAACATCTTGAGCAACCGGGGTCGCACGATCCGGCCCAAGACGCTCAACCAGAAGCGATACGTCGACGCCATCGACAAGCACACGGTGGTCTTCGGCATCGGCCCGGCTGGCACCGGCAAGACCTATCTGGCGATGGCCAAGGCAGTCCAGGCTCTCCAGAGCAAGCAGGTCAACCGCATCATCTTGACGCGACCCGCCGTCGAGGCCGGAGAGCGGCTGGGCTATCTGCCCGGCACGCTGAGCGAAAAGATCGACCCCTATTTGCGGCCGCTGTATGACGCTTTACACGACATGCTCGACCCCGACACCATCCCCAAGCTGCTGACGGCCGGAACCATCGAGGTGGCACCGCTCGCCTATATGCGTGGCCGCACCCTCAACGATGCCTTCATCATCCTCGACGAGGCCCAAAACACCTCGCAAGAACAGATGAAGATGTTCCTGACCCGGTTGGGGTTTGGGTCCAAGATCGTCGTCACTGGTGACGTGACCCAGGTCGATCTGCCCCACGGCACCAAGAGCGGCCTCCGCGTCATACAAGGCATCCTGGACGGTATCAAAGACGTGTCCTTTTGCCATTTGACCGCCCAAGACGTCGTGCGCCACCGCTTGGTCGGGAAGATCGTGGCGGCCTATGACATCTTCGAGGCTGCCCGTGACGCGACTGCGCCCACGTCCTATGTCGAGGGCAGATGACAGAGGTGTCCAGGATCACTCGCGCGGCCCGATGAGCGTCGAGATCCTCAACGAGTCGGGGGTCGAGCTCGACGTCGCCGAGTTCGCCAAACTGACGCGTTTCACTCTGCGCCAGCTGCGAGTGCACCCGCAGGCTGAGCTCTGCCTCAAGCTCGTCGACGAGGCCACCATCGCAGAATTCAACCATCGCTATCTCGGCACTGAGGGCCCGACAGATGTGCTGTCCTTCCCTATGGACGAGCTGCGGCCCGGACACGAGGGGGAGCCCGAAGAGGAGGGCATTTTGGGGGACATGCTGCTGTGCCCCCAATATGCCGCCGAGCAAGCGCCGAGATTCTCTCGCTCAGTGGATGACGAGCTCCACCTGTTGACCATTCATGGCATCCTGCACCTTCTTGGATATGACCATGCAGAGGCGGACGAGGAGCGCGCGATGTTCGCCTTGCAAGAGCGGCTCCTCGCTGAGTGGCAACGTTTCCGCAAAGGTGGGGAAGTCGCGTGAGCGCGCCGGTCAAGGCACTCCATTGGCGAGGCGGTGAGCCGGCCGCATGACGTCGACCGATGTCATCCTGCTTGTGGTCGCCGGTTTGCTCGTAGTCCTCGCGGGGCTTTTCGCGGGCAGTGAGACTGCTCTGTCATCGATCTCGCGGGCGCGTGCCAACGAGCTTGTCAGGGACGGCCGGCACGGTTCGGCCAGACTGTTGGCGATCCTCATCGACCCGCCACGCTTCCTCAACACCGTGATGCTTCTGCGCGTCATGTGCGAGACCACCGCCACCGTCTTGGTGGCGGTGACAGTCGCGCATCTGGTCGGTTCGGCGATAGGTGATGCCGAGATGGATGGTTCAACCACGGCTGTGGAAGTGTTGATAGCAGCGGCCGTGATGGTGGTGGTCTCCTATGTCGCTATCGGGGTCGGACCGCGCACCATCGGACGCCAGCACTCGGAGCGGGTTGCGCTAGGGTCCGCGACTCCGGTCGCTGCACTCACCGCTGTGCTCGGTCCCATCCCTCAGCTGCTGATCATGATCGGCAACGCTCTGACCCCCGGGCGAGGCTTTCGCGAGGGACCCTTTGCCACCGAGGCCGAGCTGCGTGAGCTGGTCGACATGGCCGAGGCCAGTCGCGTGATCGAATCCGGTGAGAGCCAGATGATCCACTCTGTCTTCGAGTTCGGGGACACGTTGGCGCGCGAAGTGATGGTTCCGCGTACAGATGTGGTCTTCATCGAACGGCATAAGACGCTGCGCCAGATGATGTCACTTGCCTTGCGCAGCGGCTTTTCGCGCATCCCTGTGGTCGGTGAAGGTCTCGACGACGTCATCGGCGTGGCCTATCTCAAGGACGTGATGAAGCGCGTCTATGACCGGCATGAGGCTGAAAGCGTCGAGCGAGTCGAAACGGTGATGCGGCCGTCATTTTTTGTACCCGATTCCAAGCCTGCTGACGAGTTGATGCGCGAGATGCAGGCGCGCCGCATGCACGTCGCCATCGTCGTCGATGAGTATGGCGGCACCGCGGGGCTGGTCACCATCGAAGACCTGCTCGAGGAGATCGTCGGGGAGATCACCGACGAGTATGACGTCGAGCCGGTCGCCGTCGAGCACCTCGCCGGAGGGGCAATCCGGGTCAGCTCCCGGATGGACATTGAGGAGCTGGGTGGATTGTTCGGCATAACGATCGAGGACGAAGACGTGGAGACGGTGGGCGGTCTGATGGCCAAACACGTTGGCAAGGTCCCGATCCCTGGCACGCAGGTGATCTGTGAGGGATTGCGGCTCCAGGCTGAGTCGCTCGCGGGGCGCCGCAACAAGGTCGTCAGCATCGTCGTGACCCCAGTCGAGGCGGCTGGCCAGCCCAGGAATGACCGGGGAAGGAGCGATCAGCCTCCGGTGCCCGCGCGAGAGGCCGACTCGGACGTCCTAGGCTGACGCGATGCCGATCGACCTGACCGATCCCGAAGACGTCAAGCTCGTCACCTTGGCAAAAGCCAACCGTGCGCGGGCAAACGCGGCGCAGGGAGCCGCGGTTCGCGACACCGACGGCCGCACTTACAGTGCCGCCGAAGTGTCGCTTCCCTCTCTTGAGCTGACTGCCTTGCAAGTCGCGGTCGCGATGGCAAACAGCAGCGGGGTGAGGGGCCTGGAGGCTGCCGTGGTGGTCGGTGACCTTGACGACGTGGCCGAGATGGATGTGGCCGTCGTTCTTGACTTCGCTGGCCGAGGAGTGCCGATCTATTGCGCTGACGCCTCCGGAGCTGTGTTGGACTCGGTCACCACGTGACCTCGCGGCCTTCCATCGACTGGGTCACCACGTGACCCCTCGGCCCGCCTCCGCAGGCGCCGGTCCGCTGCTCGTTGTGTCAGGAGCCGCGTTGTTCGGAACAGTGGGCACCGCTCGATTGCTCGGACCTGCCGCCCCGGCCGTGTCCGTGAGCGCTATTCGGCTGGCGCTGGCGGTTGCGGCTCTGCTGCTCCTGGCTGGAGTGCACGGGGCTGCCGCCTTTGCGGCCGCCTCTCGGTTGCCTGCGGTCTGGATAGCGGGCCTTGCGCAGGCCGCCTTCAATGTGACCTTCTTCGAGGCGGTGACGCGGTCGGGGGTTGCGCTCGGAACCTTGGTGGCGATCGGTTGTACGCCGGTCCTGACCGGGCTGATGGCCCGACAGGTCACCCGGGCCTGGATGTTGGCGACAAGCCTGGCTCTGCTGGGTCTGGCTGCGTTGCTCAGTGGCGACCTGGGCAACGGTGCCAGTGTCAGCGGGTTGCTCTTCGCGTTAGGCGCTTCGGCGTCATACGCGACCTTCATCACGGCGAGCTCGTCGCTCGCGTCCTCTGAGGTGGCGCCGCCCGCCCGGTTGGCGGTGATCTTTGGCGTGGCAGCGTTGACCCTCTCACCGGCACTCTTAGTGTCTGATCTGACCTGGGTGACTAAGGCCGGTGGCCTTGCCATGGCGTTGTATCTGGCGATGGCGGCGACGGTGCTGGCCTACAACCTGTTCAACGGTGGGCTGCGCACCGTCGAGCCGGGGACAGCGGCCACGTTGGCGCTCGTCGAGCCGCTGGTTGCGGCCGTCCTCGGCGTGCTGGTGCTAGGCGAGCACCTGTCGCCGCTCAGCTGGCTTGGTGCCGGCGTGGTGCTGGTTGCCCTGCTGCTCATGGTGCGCGTGTCTTCGCCCCCGCACCACGAGCGCCTGCCGGTGCCGACCATCTGATCAATAGCGTTCGACGGTGAGGTGCGTGAGCCTTGACAAAGGGTCAATGCCCCATTGGTGAGCGGGACTTCTTCCTCGGTCGATGACGAGCAGCCCACCCCTGCTGTGCAGGCTCATCGTTGCATCCGTCTGTGAACCCCGGCGGGTGTAGGACACAATCATCTCGTGACTGGACCTGTAGGGGGCTACCTCAGCGGATTCGCCAGCATCGTCGGGCGACCGAACGCAGGCAAGTCGACCCTGACCAACGCCCTCGTCGGCGCGAAGGTCGCCATCACGTCGTCTCGTCCGCAGACAACGCGTCACGCGGTGCGGGGGATAGTGACCCGCCCCGACGCCCAGCTGGTGCTAGTGGACACTCCCGGACTGCACAAGCCGCGTACGTTGCTCGGGGAGCGTCTTAACGACGTGGTCAAGGCCACCTGGTCGGAGGTCGACGTCATCGTGGTCTGCCTCCCCGCCGACGAAAAAGTCGGCCCCGGAGACAAGTTCCTGGTCAGTCAGCTGGCGGCGATCCGTCGTACGCCGAAGATCGCCGTCGCCACGAAAAGCGACCTGGTGTCACCGGACCAGATGGCGCCTCATCTCCAGTCGATTGTGAAGCTGGGAGCCGTCACAGGTGTGGAGTGGACCGACATCGTGCCGGTGTCGGCCGTGCAGGGGGCACAAGTCGAGCTGCTCGCCGACTTGCTGATCGCCCAGCTGCCCGCGGGGCCGCAGCTCTATCTCGAGGGGGAGCTCACCGACGAGCCGGAAGCCACGTTGGCCGCTGAGCTCATCCGCGAGGCCGCACTCGAGGGAGTGCGTGACGAGCTGCCGCACTCGATCGCGGTCGTGGTCGAGGAGATGGGATTGCGTCCAGATCGACCAGCGGAACGGCCGCTTCTTGACATCCATGCCAGCCTTTTCGTTGAGCGCGACAGTCAAAAGGCAATCATCATCGGACACCGTGGCTCTCGGCTCAAAGCCGTGGGAACGGCGGCGCGCAAGCAGATCGAGGCGCTGCTCGGCACACCGGTCTATCTCGACCTGCACGTCAAGGTCGCCAAAGACTGGCAGCGAGACCCCAAGCAGCTCCGCCGCCTCGGCTTCTAGCCCCTCCGCCGGCCAGGGGTCTCGGCTCAGACTTGCTGCGCGCCTGGTCTCCCGTCCTCGACAACGAACGAAGCGAAGGTGTAGGCGGGGGAGTGGGGGCGGCTCACGGTGTTCACCATGCGCAAGTCGGAACGCCACTCGTCGGGTGTGATCTCGCAGCGCACATAGCCACGGCGGTCACCGTCGAAGAACTTGATGTGCGGGTTGAACTTGATCATCGGTCCGTAGTAAGGCCCGTACACCTCGGCGTCGCCGTTGCTGGTGATCGACGTACCCACGAACTCCGTCGCCACGGTGGGAGAGTCAGGGCGGTCGAAGTTGCGCAAGATGTCGTTGACGAACGTCGAATGCCAGTCGCCCGTGATCAGAATCGGATTGCGGACATCGGCGTCGCGAAGGTGCCGGGTGAGCCGGTTACGAGCGGCAGGGAAGCCGTCCCAGGCGTCGTGCCACAAGGTGCTTCCATCGGGACCGTCATGGTCAAGTCGGCCCATCATCACGTTGTTGGCCAGCACGTCCCAACGGGCACGCGACGACTCCAGGCCGTCGTAGAGCCAGCGCTCCTGCCGCCTGCCGAGCATCGTGACCGACCGGTCGTACCCCGCGTCGCAGGCTGGCGCCTCGCCCCAGCCGCAAGGCGGAACGCTGCGATATTGCCGACTATCGAGCACGTGGAAGCTAGCCAGGTTGCCGAAGGTCAAGCGTCGGTAGAGCCGCATCTGCTCCCCGCGCGGAATGGAGCGCGTTCGAAGCGGCTGGTGCTCGTAGTAGGCCTGATAAGCAGCGGCACGCAAGGCGCTCACGTCACCCTCGTACTGGGACTGGTCGGCTGCGTAGTCGTTCTGCACCTCGTGGTCGTCCCACGTCACCGTCCAAGGGAAGAGGCGGTGAGCGCGTTGCAGGTCCGGGTCGCTCTTGTAGAGCGCATATCGCGCACGCCACTGCCGCAACGTCCGTGGAGCTGGTCGTGCCGAGGCCGGAACGTGGACTTGGCGATTTCCGCCGTCGGCGGGGATATCACCCTCGTAGACGTAGTCGCCGAGATGGACGACGAGGTCGAGGTTTTCTTCGGCGAGGTGGCGGTATGCCGTGTAGTAGCCGTCTTGCCAGGACTGGCAGGAGGCGAAAGCGAAGTTGAAATTCCGTAATTGAGCGCTGTGCAGGGGAGCGGTCCGGGTCCGACCGACCGGCGACACGTGGTCGCGGTAGCGGAACTGATAGAAGTACTGCCGGTCAGGTTGCAGTCCGACAAGCTCGACGTGGACCGAGTGGGCGAGCTGGGGCATCGCGAGTGCGCGACCGACCCGAATTCCTCGCGTCATCGCTTCGTCGGTGGCGATCTTCCAGTCCACCCCCACCGCTATGGGTGCCATGCCGCCGTGTGGAGCGAACGGCTCGGGGGCTAGCCGTGTCCACAACACGACTCCGTCGGTCCGGGGATCCCCGGAGGCGATGCCGAGATTGAACGGGTAGTCACCAACGTGCGGCCGCACCGTGGCAGCAGCCCGGTCCACCGGCAGCGTCGCGATCGCTGCGAGCCCCGCCACCCCGGCGACCCGCTCAAGGAATTGTCGGCGGCTCGAGTCCGAGCCGGTGGTGAGTTCGTGGGCGCTGAGTTCGGGGGTGGTGGGGTCGTGGGGGTTGACGGGCGTGGTGGACATGGTGGCTCCCTCAGGCGTGGCTGGGCTTTCGAGCAGGGCGACGTGCGGGCAGTGCGGTCAACGAGAGTGGGTACGGACAGCCAAAAGGAGTGCCCGGACGGCGGTCACATGAGAATGGAGCGGTGAAGGGAGCCCGAAGTCCGTGGTGAGCATTTGCTGAGGCGATGCGGCACCGAGTATAGGGCCTCGATTTCAGGGGTAGCAAGAGGTCGATCGGATTGTTCACGGGCTGTTTGGGTGAGCGTGCCCAGTGGTTCATACGTACTCACGCTCTTCCTTCTGACACGTCAGAATCGCCTAATTCTGGCGGTTTGTCGGCCGAGCTTTGGCCTCCCGACAAGCACTCGGAGGGAAGCGTCGTGCAGCGCAAGTTCGGCCAGGTGCTGACTGACCTCTCAACAGGAAGGAGGGAGCCGCTGACTGACCTATCAACGGGGAGAGACGCTGACTGACCTCTCATCGGGAGGTGCTGTCGGCCGTACTTTGGCTGAGAGTCGGGCTTAGTCGGTGGTCTTGTTCCAGCAGTAGCCGATCCGCTGACCCGCGGTCCAATCGGCCGCTGACGGAAAGGTCCAGCCGTAGGTGAAGCCACCTTCGACCCCCAGCTCCTCGCTGACCAACTCTTCACATTGCTGCCCGGTGTCCTCCGCGCGGACGACCCCGGGGTAGGCGGCGTCGTTGTCTCCCAGCCGCACGGCAGCCAGCGCACGGAACTCATGCGGCTGCGTGCACATCACCAGGGTCGAGACCTCCACCCCGGGTTCGGCAGTCGAGCAGAGCCCAACCTCGTCCAGCGCGTCCTGGTCGTCGAGCAACCCCTTGACCTTGCTCGGCAATGGGCCTAGTGCCTGTTGTGACTGCAGCGCGATCACATCACACCTCACCCAGCGCGCTCCGAGGTCAAAGTCCCGTTGCTTCGGCAAGAAATAGGTAGCCGTCAGGCGAGCGAGGGCACGCATCGGGGCGTCTCCGCCGATGAACGCTGGGAACGCCGCTTTGCACGTCTCTGCCGCCGACGTTTGCACGGCTGCATTCTGAATGTCCACACCTTCGAACGCGATTCTTTCAGGGAGCGTCTCGACCATAAACGTGGATGCCGTGTGGGTGCCACCGCAGGACACCTCTTTGGCCTGGTTCGAAAACAAGCCGACGTCGGAAAAAGTCAACTTGTGGCATTCGCCCACCTCTGGGGCGGGAGGCAGGAGCTTGGGCGAGTCAGTGGGCTTCGCCGCGCCTGCTGACTGACTGGCATCGGCGCTGCTGGTCTCGCCTCCATCGGGCATGCTCGCGGCCTTGTCAGAACCGCTGCACCCCGCGACGAGGAGGGTCAGCGCCGCCATCGCAATCGTGGCGGACGTCATGAGGGAAGGGCGCGTCGAGCCAGACATCGGTGACCACTGTAGGCGACGGAGCACGGCGGATGGCTCAACCACGCGACGACTCGGCGACACCGGCAATGCGCATCAGGTGCACGCGTGATTGCTCCAAGCATTTCGCCAATGCAGTCAGCTCACCAAAGTGACCGGGGACCAAGGCAACTGCTAGCCTGGGGCACCATGACGTTGCGGGCGCTGCTCCTTAGCCGCCGTGACGGGGTTCGCTGAATCTGACCAGCCGGACGCCCCCGTCGCGGAGTCGCTGCTGTCCAGCCCCCTTCCAGCCACGTAAGGCAGCCCTCCATGGCAATTCACTCTCAAAACCCCAGCGGTATGCCGTTCGAGCGCTACCAGCAGTTCACGCCCATTGACCTGCCGGACCGCACTTGGCCGACCAAGACCCTCTCCTCTGCGCCTCGGTGGCTTTCGACCGACCTGCGTGACGGCAACCAGGCACTCATCGACCCGATGACACCCGCCCGCAAGCAGCGCATGTTCGACCTACTGATCAACATGGGTTACAAGGAGATCGAGGTTGGTTTCCCGTCCGCCAGCCAGACGGACTTCGATTTCGTCCGGCAGCTGATCCAGCGTGACTTGATCCCAGACGACGTGACGATCTCCGTGTTGACCCAAGCCCGTGAGGATCTGATCCAGCGCACGGTGCAGAGCCTGGTCGGCGCGGACCGCGCAAACGTCCACCTCTACAACGCAACGGCGCCACTGTTTCGCCGCGTCGTCTTCGGCGTCGACCCCGACGAGTGCCGAGCCATCGCGACCCGCGGCACGGAGCTCGTCATCAAGTACGCCGACGAACACCTGGGCGACGTCGACTTCGGATACCAGTACAGCCC
>JACCZJ010000409.1 GCA_013696065.1 Nocardioidaceae bacterium | reverse complement strand
CCTGAGAGACGTGGTGCCTCACGCCTGAGGGGTTACGCCCCTGAGGTCAAGGTCCTGTGTCAGCCGAGCGACCAACTCGTCGGCGCTGCGCTCGACGATGGCGAGGACGCCCTCGAAGCTGGCTGCGCCGCCGTACCACGGGTCTGGAACTTCGAGATCGCCGTCAGCCAGCGCGTCGAAGGAGCGGAACATCAGCACACGATCGCGCATCAAGTCGTCCGAGGCGAGGGTGCAGATGTCGGCGTGGTTAGTGGAGTCCATCGCAAGCAGGAGGTCGTGATCGTCGAACCACGAAACATCGAACAGGGCCGCCCGGTGAGTCGTGGCGTCGTAGCCGGCCGCCGTCAAGGTGGCTGCGGAGATGTTGTGCATTCGCTCGCCTATGTGCCAGTCGCCGGTGCCGGCACTTCGTACGACGACCTCGTCGCTCAGCCCGGCTGCGGCAAGCTTGGCGGTGAGCACCACCTCTGCGGTGGGCGAGCGGCAGATGTTGCCGAGGCACACGAGCGCAATCGAGTAGGGCCGACCGGATCGGTGTGGAGGGGGCAAGGCTGCCGGCGCGGACTGAGGAGTCATGAGCGGCGCTCCTTCCTCGGATCAGGCAACAGCTGGGACACAACCCAGCTCACCACGGAGATCAACAAGGCGCCCGCCAAAGCAGTGGCGAAGCCATCGACGGAGAAACCTACGTCGACATGTCCGGCCACCCAGCTGGTCAGCAGCAGCATCACCGCGTTCACGACGAAGAACATCAGGCCGAGTGTCAGCAGATAAAGCGGGAAGGCGAAAAAAGCGACGACTGGCCTGACCAAGGCATTCACCACGCCGAAGAGCAAGGCGACCGTCATCAACGTGATGAGCCGGTCCTTCAGTGTGTCCCCGAAAATGTGGATGCCAGCGAATGCCCAGGTGGCCACTGCCAAGGCGCAGGCATCTGCTACGAGGCGAAGCAAAAAAGCCTTCATAGGTCTCGTCCGGTCGGGGCACCGTCGCCGCCATGACCTGTCGCCTGGAGCAACGAGGTCTCGGCGGCCGCGAGGTGGCGGTGCAGCTCCTCCACGGCTCCAGTGAATTGCCCAGCTTCAAGCATCCCCACGAGCCTGCGGTGATCGTCGACCTGCTCTGCGACATTGCTGCGAATTCGCTCGAGGTGGGCGAGCCCGAGCCTGATTTCGGCGGTCAATGAGTCGGCTGCGGCGAGGAGGCGTTCGCTCTCGGTCAGGCCGACGAGCGCCCGGTGGATCTGGAGATGGGCCTCGGTCAAGACCGTGGGATCGAGCTCGGCAGCCCCCCGCTGGCGCTGCGAAATCATGGCCTGGTCAGCCAGGTCGCCGTAGTGCGAAAGCGCGTCGCGCACTGCTTGGCGGCTGGTAGCACTGGCATCGGCCCAACGCCGTACACCTGCACTCTCGAGGGCGGTGCGAGCACGAGACACATCGCGCACATCGTCGCCGGTCAACTCTTTGACAGCTACCCCCTTGTGCGGAACACGCACCGCCACGCCCTCGGAAACCAGCACACCGAGAGCCTCCCGGATCGTGCTGCGCCCGACCCCCATCGCTTCTGACAACGCAATCTCCCGCAGCGGTGTCCCGGGTGTGATCTGCCCAGCGAAGAGGGCGCGACGGATCTCCCCGGCGGCTCGGTCGACGGTCGATGCCAGATCTAGTTGCAGGTTGTCGAACATATGAGGACTCAGCCTAAAGAACGATGACCGTGAGGGGCCAGCCGTCATTGAGTGACTGCGAGCGCAAACTTTCGGTTGACCGCAGGCCGAACGAGCTGGCATGCTGACTGGAGCGGAAAAATTGTCAGACAAACAGACAGATGGCCCCCCGAGTTTTCAAGAGAGGCGAGCGATGAACCTGGCGGAGAGCCCCCACGAGGTTGGTGAGCCAGCGGCGTTGCCTGAACCCAAACATCACCGGCCCAAGGCGAGTCTGCGCTGGGGGCGGCGTTACGCCATGGTGCACCCGTCACACTTCCGCATCGACTACGCGATCAATCCCTACATGGACACCGCCGACCAGCCCAACCTCGAGCGGGCCCTTCGGCAGTGGGAGGGGCTGCTCGGCGAGATCGAGCGGCTCGGCGGCACGGTCGACGTCTTGGAGCAACGCGCTGACTCTCCCGACATGGTGTATGCCATGAATCTTGGCTTTGCCATCACCGATGAGAGCGCCCAGCGCGTCACCGTGTCGCATATGCGCTTCGCCGAGCGTCGACTGGAGGCGGAGTCCGCCTCCCGCTGGTTCGCAGAGACCGGCTTCGCGTTGACGTATGTCGGACAAGGTGGTGTCGGGGCACACTTCGAGTCAGGCGACGCCTTTCCGTATGGCGGCGAGCTCGTCGTCGGCTTCGGGCCGCGCACCGAAGAGCTGGCGCTCAAGCATCTCGCCTCCGACTACGGCATCGGCGTCCAGGGCCTGCGGATCACCCACCCCGGCATGTACCACCTCGACTTGGCCTTCTGTCCCCTCGACGAGCGACGTGCGCTGGTTTGTCCCGCGGCCTTCGACAAGGCAAGCGCGCGGGCACTGCTCGACCTCGTACCCGATCCGATCGTCTTGTCGGAGGAGGAGGCGCTGACATTTTGCGCCAACTCGATCGTCATCGGCCGCACCGTGGTGATGCCGGTGTGCCCGGACCGTGTGCGGGCCGAGCTCGAGGCTGCTGGCTTCGAGATCGTGCTGGTGGACGTGTCCGAGTTCCACAAGGGCGGGGGATCGATCCGCTGCCTGACCAATCCCCTCGACATCACCATCGGCCGCGAGCTCGACTCCGTCCCAGGTGGAGAGGTTCGCATCCCCTGAGCCGACTTGTCAGACGCGGGGACGGTCATAGCCGCCTCAGCTTCTGACAAGTCGCCGGGAAGCGGCGCTGACAAGTCGGGGGGAGCGGCGCTTGCCTCAGTTGAGGAGCGCGCAGACGTCGCTGTCGTGACGGATGATCCGTGCGGTCTGCGCGAGCAGTATGCCGCTCAGCACCAAGGCCACCCCTCCCAGCTGAGGGATGCTCATCGCCTCGCTGAACCACAGCCAACCCAGCATGGTCGCCCCGACTGGCTCGACCATGCCGATCATTGTCACCTCCGTGGCGCTCAGGTGACGTAGCGCGCTGAGCTCAGCCAGGAAGGGCATCACGGTCCCCAACACGACCAGCCATGCCAGCAGCACCCACAGCGGGGCGTGGAACGAGTCGAGGGCACCGCCGAGTGGACGGCTTGCCGCGAGGTCGGTGCGCCATAGGTTCGTGACCGGCTGGATGACGTTCCAGAAGATCGCCGCCACGATGAAGGCCTTGGTCAAGACATGCAGCGCAGACTCGTCGGTGAGGCTGTGCTCGCCAAGCAAGAAGTAGCACGCCAACGAGACCGCGGCGCCGAAGCCGGCCAGCACTCCCACGGTGTCGAGGGCGAGGCCGCTCCACACCTCCGAGACGAGCGCGAGGCCGCCGAGGGACAGCGCCATGCCGAGCCACATCCGGTTGCGTACTTGCTCGCGGTAGACGACTCTGGCGAACAGCGCGACCAGGATCGGCGCCGTGAATTCGAGTAGCAGCGCGATGCCCACCGGCAGCCGGTCGATCGCCACGAAGTACAGGTACTGCACCAACGCCACCCCGGTGATACCGAAGCCCACAACGACTGCTGTCTCTCGCCACGTGCGGGGAAGGCGGATTCTCTCGCGGCGCACGGAGATGACGGCCACCAGGACCATCGCGGTGCCCGTGCATCTGACGGTTGTCAGCGTCATCGAATCCACCCCGGCGGCTTGGATGACTCGTGACACGCCCGCATTCAGCACGAAGAGGGTCGCCCCTATGGTGACCAGCGCGTAACCAAGTCGAGGGTTACGTGTGACACGCGAGAGGGGTGGGGCCGCAGTCATGCAGCAGACCCTACGCACCTCGCCAACGGCGGTTAGGGTGTCTCGCTATGACCATCCCCGCTAGCACCTCGCCGCCGGTGGTTCGGCCCGCGCTTGACTCGATTCCTGCCTACAAGGCGGGAAAGCCTGCTGCGGTCGGTGCTCAGACGTCATACAAGTTGTCGAGCAATGAGAACCCCTATCCACCACTGCCGAGCGTGGTGGAGCAGGTCGCCGCCGCGGCTGCCGGATTGAACCGCTATCCCGACATGTCGGTCGCTTCCTTGCATGCAGCCTTGGCCGACAAGGTCGGGGTCGAGGTGGCGCAGATCGCCACCGGTGCCGGCTCGGTCGCGGTGCTCTATCACCTGTTGCAGGCGTTGTGCACCGAGGGCGATGAGGTGGTCTACGCGTGGCGTTCGTTCGAGGCTTACCCGATTGCCGTGGGACTCACGGGAGCGCATAGTTTGCAGGTGCCCCTGACGGCCGGGGCCCGACACGACCTGTCCGCCATGGTGGACGCGATCACCGAGGCTACGAAGGCGGTTGTCGTCTGTTCTCCCAACAACCCGACCGGGCCCGCCGTGCATCGCGACGAGCTGGTCGAGCTGGTCGAGTCGGTGCCTCAGCACGTCGTGGTCGTGATCGACGAGGCGTACCGAGAGTTCGTGACGGACCCCGACTCGGTCGACGGGCTCGAGCTGGCGCGGGGCCGCGACAACGTCGTGGTCTTGCGGACCTTCTCCAAGGCTTACGGGCTCGCCGGTCTGCGGGTCGGGTACGCCGTCGCGCCGATCACGTTAGCCGAGGCGATCCGCAAGTGCGCCTTGCCGTTTGGCGTCTCCCAGTTGGCTCAAGCGGCTGCGCTCGCCTCAC
Organism: Nocardioidaceae bacterium; assembly: GCA_013696065.1. GTDB lineage: Bacteria > Actinomycetota > Actinomycetes > Propionibacteriales > Nocardioidaceae > JACCZJ01. Next base: position 4,488 of record JACCZJ010000409.1, on the reverse strand, counting down.
TCGCCGCTGAGGCGGAGCTGTTCGAGCGCGTCGAAGCACTCGTGATCGAGCGTGAACGCGTGGTGGCGGCCTTGCAGGACCAGGGCTGGGACGTGCCGAGCGCGCAGGGAAACTTCGTGTGGATGCCGCTTGGCGCCGAGGCGTTGTCCTTCGCCGAGGCCTGCGACGCGGCCGGCGTGAGCGTGCGGCCCTTCCAGGGCGACGGCGTCCGAGTGTCCATCGGTGAACCTGCGGCCAACGACATCTTCCTCGAGGTCGCTCGCAGATTCGGGTCGGCATGAGCCGATGCAAAGTGACGGTGCGGAGATCGTGAAAGGTGCGTTAACAATGTGCCCAGCGGTTACCGTAGCCTTGACAGGCCACTCACGCGACGAGTAGACCAGGATGGATCAGCAGAGGCTGGGTCCAGGTCTTGGAGAGAGTCGACTACACCTACGAAAGGCGTGGCGCGATGCGGAACCTCGAGGGCTTGCAGGTCGTGGGCGACTCTCCTTCGAGTTCCACCCCGGATCCCCCATCTTCCTCTCGGGTGTGCCGACCATGAGCCTGCCTGATGTGTTCGTGATCGGAGCGCCTAAGGCGGGCACAACGTCGATCACGAAGTGGTTGGATGACCGCGACGACATCTACGTCAGTGTGCCGAAAGAGCCGTACTACTGGGCGGCCGACTATCCGAGACTGCGGCGGCATTACGGTTTCGACACCCGCGAGGCCTACGAAGCCTTGTACGATTCGGCGGCCGCTTCGAAGGCGGCTCATCGGGTCGACGGTTCGACGGTGTATCTGTATTCGAACGTCGCCGCGCGAGACATCGTCGCGGCCGTGCCGGACGCGTCCTTCGTTGTCCTGCTGCGCAATCCGGCCGACCTGCTGCTGTCTTATCATCGAACCCAGCTCGTCACCCTCAACGAGGATGAACCAGATATCGAGCTGGCGTGGGAGCGCAGCATAGACGGCAAGGCACCCGCCGATCCTCTTGACCCGAAGCTGGTGGACTACCCTCTCGTGGGTCGCCTAGGTGCCGCGATGGAGTCCCTGTTGGCCGTAGTGCCCAGAAACCGGGTCCACGTCATCGTCTTTGAGCAGTTGGCCCAGCGGCCAGCCGAAGTTTGGGCTGCTCTGATGGAGTTTTTGAAGCTACCCATTCATCCGGTTCCTGAGTTCGCCGTACACAATCGCAGCGACAAGATGTATCGATCGCCAACACTTCGACGGTTGACGCACCGGCCACCGTGGTTGCTAGAGGCTCCGATCCGGAAGTTTCGGCAGTTTTCTCGAACGACGGACAATGTGCTCGTCGCGGACGTCAAGCGACGGATGTGGCGGGCAGAGAAGAGACCACAGATCTCCCCAGATTTTCGCGCCCGTATCCAGGATTACTACCGCGAAGACACTGAGTTGCTGCGCGAGCTCCTGGGCCTCGATCTGAGCAGGTGGCAGCAGGTCCGTTCTGAGACTGGGTAGCTATCCGCTGCGTCCCGTGCGTCATACCTCGACTTGGGTGCGTGTAGAGCAGGGCTGATCCCACAAACGGTTTGGGAGTGTCGGCGTCCGCCTATACCGTGGGACGCTCACGCACAAACCGGATCTCGGAGACTAATGACTGCCAGCGGCGCGCAACAGCCCTCCCCGGCGGGCGCTGTTATCTCCGAGGCGACTGCCACGAGCGTGCCCCAGCGCAAGCTTGGCGTGAGGTCTCTCTGGCGATTGCGCTCCTACCTGGCGCCCTACCGCCGCGCCATGATCTTGATGGCCTGCACCGCTTTTGTGGGGGTTTTCGTGAGCTTGGCGATCCCACTGGTCACCAAGGAGATGATCGACGGTCCGATCGCCGAGCACGACGCGGGCCCGATCCTCCCCCTGGGACTGCTCGCCCTCGCCCTCGGGATCAGCGAAGCCGGGCTCATGTATGTCCGGCGCCTCATGCAGACCCGTTCGGTGCTGGGCTTCGAGAAGGCGGTACGCGACGACCTCTATCGCCATTTGCAAGAGCTCCCCATGGAGTTCCACAGCCGCTGGCAAAGTGGTCAACTGCTGTCGCGGGTGACGGTGGACCTGAGCGCCATCCGGCGCTTCATGGGATTCGGTCTGTTGTTCCTCGTCATCAACATCTTGCAGCTCACGGTGGTCACCATCGTGCTGCTCAACCTCTACTGGCCGCTCGGAGTGGTGGTGGCCGTGTCGGCGGTGCCGATCATCGCGTTGAGCAAACGCTTTGAGACGCGCTATGTCGTGGTGTCTCGTCGGGTGCAGGACCAAGCAGGTGATGTGGCCACCTCTGTGGAGGAGTCGGCCATCGGCTTCAGGGTCGTCAAGTCATTTGGGCGCCGCTTGTACAGCGAAGACAATTTCAAGCGGCGTACGCAAGACCTCTATGACACGTCCATCGAAAAGGTCCGGTTATCGTCTCGGTTCTGGACTTTTCTCGAAGTCATCCCCAACATCAGCTTGGTCGTCGTGCTGCTGCTCGGGGCCCTGGCTGTCGGCCGGGATGCGATGTCACCCGGCACGTTGGTCGCCTTCATCACGCTGATGCTGTCGCTGATCTGGCCGATCGAGTCGCTGGGCTTCATCTTGGCGATGGCGCAGGAAGCGATGACCGCGGCCGATCGAGTGCAGGAGATTTTCGACACCGAAACTTCCGTCGTCGGTGGCTCTCACGTCTTGCAGGATCCGCGCGGCCACCTGCGGTTCGAGCACGTCGACTTCCACTTCCCCGACTCAGACGAGCTGGTGCTTCGCGACGTCAACCTCGATGTCTCGCCCGGGGAGACCATCGCGATCGTGGGTGCGACTGGTTCGGGCAAGACCGCGCTCACCGCTCTTGTTCCCCGCCTCTACGACGTCACGGCGGGGCGCATCACGATCGATCAGGTGGACGTTCGCGAGCTTACGCTGCCCTGTCTGCGCGAGGTGGTCGCCACCGCCTTCGAGGAGCCGACCCTGTTCTCGATGAGCGCCCGAGAAAATGTCGCGCTCGGCCGACCCGATGCGAGCGCGGAGGACATTGCCGCCGCCATCGAGATGGCGCAGGCTGGTTTCGTCTATGACCTGCCTTGGGGCCTCGACACCAGGATCGGTGAGCAAGGTATGTCGCTCTCAGGTGGGCAGCGCCAGCGGCTAGCGCTCGCTCGAGCCGTGCTGGCGAGGCCGCGCGTCCTGGTGCTCGACGACACGCTGTCGGCGCTCGACGTGCACACCGAGACGCTGGTCGAGGAGGCCCTACGTCGGGTACTGGTCGACGCCACCGCCATCGTCGTGGCCCACCGGGCCTCCACGGTTCTGCTGGCCGACCGGGTCGCGCTGCTGCAAGGCGGCACCATCACCCACACGGGGAGCCACCATGACCTACTGGCGAGCGTGCCGGCTTATCGTGAGCTGCTTGCCGGCAGCGCCGACGACGAGTTCGCGCCCGATGACAAGGTGACGGTGGTCTTGTGAGTGGGCACGCACCTCACGGCGCCCGTCCAGGCAACAAGTCGGGAGCGTGGACATGAGCACCACGCCGGACTGGCGCGGAGCGGCCGTGTCCACCGACGAGACACCCACGCAAGAGGCTGCCTCGTTGAAGCGGCTCTTGCTGCTGAAGGCGCAGTCACGCGAGTTGATGGGGGAGCTGCTGCGACCCCATAGGCGACTCATGGGCTGGATAGCGCTGGTGGTGCTGCTCGAGAACGCCGCGCGGTTGTCGGTGCCCTATCTCGTCAAGGAAGGTATCGACCGTGGCATCCCGCCCATCGTGGACGGTCAAGGCAGCCGCACCCTGCTGACCATCGTCGGCGTCTTGCTGATGGCGGTGCTGGTGCAGGCCGTGACGAGACAGGTATTCCTGTCGCTGTCAGGCAAGATCGGCCAACAGATGCTGCTGACACTGCGTCGTCGCGTGTTCTCGCACTTCCACCGCCTGTCACCGGCCTTCCATGAGGAATACACGTCAGGTCGGGTGATCTCGCGACAGACCTCGGACATGGAGGCGATCGACGAGCTGCTTGAGGGCGGCTTCGACGGGCTGGTCACGGCTGCACTGACACTCGTCGGCACCTCAATTCTGTTGCTCGTGCTCGACTTCAAGCTGGGGCTCGTCGCGCTGTGCTGCGCTCCGGCATTGTGGCTGCTCACCCGATGGTTTCGAGTCGAGTCGGCCAAGGCTTACCGCCGTACCCGCGAGACCGTCGCGGTCGTCATCGTGCACTTCGTCGAAACCATCAACGGGATGCGAGCGGTGCAGGCTTTCCGCCGGGAGGGCCGCAACCAAGCGATCTTCGACGCGGTCAACGACGACTACCGACAGGCGAACGTACGCGCCTTCTGGCTGGTCGGCACGTTCATGCCGGGCATCAAGCTGATCGGCAACGTGACCATGGCGGTCGTGTTGATCTATGGCGCGAAGCTCGCCTTCGACGGGGAGGTCACCGTGGGTGTCCTCGCGGCCTTCTTGTTGTACCTGCGGCAGTTCTTCGAGCCGATGCAGGAGATCTCGCAGTTCTT
>JACCZJ010000393.1 GCA_013696065.1 Nocardioidaceae bacterium | reverse complement strand
CCGCCCGGTGTGTCATGGGTATGCAGGTGCACGGGAAGGTCGAACCGCTCGCGCAGGGCAGTGACGAGTGTCCGGGCAGCCGGCGCCCTCAGCAGACCCGCCATGTCTGCCCTGGTGGCCAGCACCGACGCCACAGACAGGGCCACGGGTCTGTCGCTCGACGCCGTCTGTGACTTGGAGCCCTACTGGGAGGCGACGCGGCGGCTGTATGCGCCCTTCGAGTCCGGACTTCCCGCTCCTACCGGCCGCGTCTACACCCACGAGATCCCGGGCGGCCAGCTGTCCAACCTGCGTCAGCAGGCAATAGCGCTCGGCTTGGGTGAAAAGTTCGAGCAGATCGAGGACATGTATGCCGCCGCCAACGACATCCTCGGCAACATCGTCAAGGTGACGCCCTCAAGCAAGGTGGTCGGCGATCTCGCGTTGCATCTGGTGGCGGTGGGGGCTGACCCGGCAGAGTTCGCGGCTGACCCCGCTTCCTTCGACGTGCCCGACTCGGTGATCGGCTTCCTGTCCGGCGAGCTCGGCGACCCTCCGGGCGGCTGGCCAGAACCCTTCCGCACCAAGGCGTTGGCGGGCCGCACGGTCAAGCGGCACGAGACCGAGCTCGGCGAAGCCGATGCCGCTGGTCTCAAGGCCGATCGTCGTACGACGTTGAACCGGTTGCTCTTCCCAGGGCCGACAAAGGAGTTCTCCGAGTCCCGCGAGCGCTATAGCGACCTGGCCGTGTTGCCGACGCGGGACTTCCTCTACGGCTTGGCTTCCGATGACGAGCACGACGTCTACCTACAGGAGGGGGTGCGCCTCATCCTCGCTGTCGAGTCGATCAGCAAGCCCGATGAGCGGGGCTTCCGGACCGTCATGTGCACCATCAACGGGCAACTGCGGCCCGTGTCGGTGCGCGACCGCTCGGTCTCACCCGACGCCCCGACTCAGGAACGCGCTGACCCAACCAAGCCGGGCCAGATTGGCGCGCCTTTCGACGGTGTGGTGTCGCCTGTTGTCGCGGTGGGGGACACCGTCGACGTGGGTGACGTGGTCGCCACCATCGAGGCGATGAAGATGGAGGCCTCGATCACCACGTCCGTCGCCGGGACAGTCGAGCGCGTCGCCCTCGATGGGCCGCGCAGCATCGAGGGTGGCGACCTTGTCGTGGTCGTGACACCCGCCTGAGATGGGGGTGCCACGTGCCCAGGGCAGCGCCGTACACCCATGCCGACGCCTTCGGTCAATGACGGAACTGATAGCGCCGGATGTGGAAACGGCTAGTGGAACGATCCCAGCTGATGACGCCGCCTTGGAACTTGGCGCGCACACCACCCTTGATGTTGAAGACGTTGGTGGTGGGGTAGCCCAGCCAGGAGCCGACCGTCCCAGCAGCGGTCCACCGCTGGAGGATCCGGCCATAGAGCACGTGAGCGCCCGTGCGGCGTGCGCTGAAGATGTACCCACCCTGGAAGGCCGCCTTGTGGCCGCCATTCAGCGCCTGCATCATCCCCTTGACCGGGAAGCCCAATCTGGAGTCGGCGCCACCCCACTTGTGATACCTGGCCAAGATGGCCCCGCGAAGGTGGCGGGCGCCCGTGGCTGAACTCCAGTAGATGTGACCCCTCTCGAAGCGCTGTTGTGAACCCTTGGACACGGCGAACTCCCCACTCACGGGCAGACCGATCGCGGACTTCCTGCCCCCGAGTGAGCGCCACCTCTCGATGATCGGAGTGGCTGCGACGGAGAACCACTCCGAGCGCAAGTCGAGGAGCCAGCGCACGTCATCACCCGTCAACGAGACATCACCGGCAGTCCCGTCCAGCACGGCTTGTTCGACACGGCCACCCCAGGCACCACGACCCTCACGTCGGGTGACGCGCAGGGCAATGAGCCTCCCGAGCTCCGGGTAGGCCCTTTCCAGCCAGCTCACCGAGACTTTCTTGGCCCAGTCGTGGACCGAGTTGGCCTCGAAACGGTCGTACGGGTCCCGATGAGCAGTCAGATAGGGCTGCCCTCCATCCGATGTCCACCCGCCAGACGACGCCGAAAATTGCGTGAAGGCTGGCCGATCGAGATAGGTGACTATCCTGGTCGCGCTCGCGCGCACCGCGTTGTTGGTCGACGCTGTCTCGGCGGCCATCCCGCCATACACCTGACAGGCGACCGTGTCGCAGATCTGGTAGTAGCGGTCGGGGTTCTGGGCTCGCTGCCAGGCGGCATAGGTGCGCGCAGCCACGGCTTGGGTCCGCAGTGCCTGCGGATGCCACGATGCGGGCATCTCGTAGGGCACCACGCCCTGCACATACTGATCCATGCGTACGACGTTCACCGTGTCTCGAGACGCCGCGCCCGCGAAAGGACGAGCTAACCGCAAGACGCCTCGGTAGCGCCGAGGCGCCAATCCGCCGCCACTCGGCACCATCAAGGTCAACGGCCCCCGGGCCGCGAATGCACCATCGCTTTTGAAGGTTCCCCGCCCATCGGGGATCCGCCACCGGTGCCAACCGCGCGCGTTGTGGAACTGGACCGCGGTCGAGCCGTCGTCGGCTGGGGTGAGGCGCCAGCGATTGAGACCCGGCCGACGTGGCAGTCGCCATCGGGTGCCGTCACGCAGATCGCGAACCGTCAGGCCGCGAGTCGAGTGGACTACCAGGTCGGAGGTCCAGTCGCTGCTAATCAGGACACGCACGTGACCTCGAACCTCCCCCCAGCGGGTACCGGGGTAGTAGAACTTCACGATCTCGTTGTAGGGCAGCCCTCTCAGAGCGGCTCCCAGTGCGCCGTACTGACTCATGCCGTGCCCGTGGCCATAACCACGGCCGTTGACTGTCCACGTCTTGGTCACAGGGACGTAGTAGGTCCGGTCCCCGTCTGCCGGAGCAGCGAGGCCACCCAGCGTCAACACCGTGGCCAGGGCAACCAGTCCACCGTGTCGCAGCCCCATCCGACGGGTCGGGAGGAACGAATCTCTCATGAGTAAGTGATGATGCTCTGTCCGGTTGCGTTGGAATAGGTGATCGTGCCGTGCTCGAAGTTCCCCGCATGTCCGGTCGACGTGTACTGGATCTCCGTCGTCGGGAAGCCGAGCAACCCCTTGGGTCCCCCCTCGGTGAGATACCGCTTGAGCACGGGGCTACGCAGCAACAGTCGGCTGTCCGTGGGGGCAGACCAGTAAATTCGCCCACCGGCGAACTTCGCGCCGTTGCCGGTGCCGTTTCCGGAAGGGAAGGCCCCGCTGAGGGGATAACCGAGTGCGCCGCCCACTCCTCCCGACTTGTTGAAACGGGTCAAGATGGGTCCGCGATACAATGCGAAGATACCTTTCTGGCTGGCATACATCCGGCCGGCCTTAAAGCCGGTGAAGTGCCCGCTATTCTCCCCTTGCTCACCGATACGCACGACCCCGAGGCGACTCTTGCGGCCACCCGAAGTCCGCCATTGCGCCTCGATAGGTGAGACGAATTCGCCGAGTCGGGTTCTCACGCGTTCTCGTAGTGTGGGCAGCCAGTTATAGATGTATTGCCCAGGACACGATGTCGACATTGCGTCTCGGTGTCCGGAGATCCGCGCAAACTGGGCCCCTTCGACGGCAATGCGCCCGAACCCACCGTGGTATGCCGTTCCGAGCCTCCACGCAATGAGTTTGACCAGCGCGCGTCTCATCGGGCGCCTCGGCGCGGTCTCGTCGAAGTTGCCCATTGCCGAGATACCCGTGGTGTTGACGTTGTAGTCGCCAGAGTGGGCGCCGCGCACCGGGAGTCTGATCCCGCCGGCTCTGCCCTCGAACACGTTGCCATAGCG
>JACCZJ010000390.1 GCA_013696065.1 Nocardioidaceae bacterium | reverse complement strand
ACGGTCGACACGAAGCCGTCGGTGGCCTGCCGGCTTTATGCGACCGGCGAGGGTGTGCAGGGCGCCCCGTCCGTCAATGACCTTGTCAGGGTGCTGCGCCGGTGAGCCGGGCCGACGTGGACGGGCGCGACATCGCCGTGCCGGCGGTCGTGGAGCCGTCGAGCGTTTGGCGGGTACGTCGTGGCTGACCGCGCCTCCGAAGCGGTCCGTTGGGCCGCGTTCGATCGTCTCCGAGCGGGCCGGGCCATCGCGGTCGCTGACCTCGCCGCTGACGTGCAGTTTGGGATGGATGAGCTCGGCGAAGTTCTGGGCGGGCTCGTCGCTGCGGGTTTGCTGGAACGTGACACCGACGGCATCGTCGTCGGGTCTCATGGCCTGACGCTGCGTCCGACCGTCCATCATCTCGTGCTCGACGGTGTCGCTCTGCACACATGGTGCGCGTTGGACGCCGTGGCGATTCCTGCCGCGCTCGGGGTCGACGCTGAGCTGACGACCTGCTGTGGCTGGTGCGACCAGAGCCTCCGGGTGACTGCGGTCGCTGGCCGACCGCGAGGCGGAGAGGAGCTGAGGGTGTGGGTGCCGGGGATGGACTGCGAGAACGTCCTCGAGCAGTTCTGCCCATTCGCGAACCTGTTCTGCGGCAGCGACCATCTCGAGCAGTGGCGTGTCGGGGCGGGTGAACCGCCCGGACATGCGTGCACGGTCACCGAGATCGCTGATCTCGGCCCGACGTGGTGGTCACGGGACCCGGACTGCTGCACGCCCGGTGCCGGTGAGGGTCAGCCGTGGTGACGCGGGCCGACAAACACGTGGAGGGCCTTTGATGGTGTCGCGCTACGACACCTTGGTGCTCGGTGGGGGCATGGCCGGGCTGCCGTTGGCGTTGCGCGCTGCCCGGCACGGCTCTGTCGCGTTTGTGGAGAAGGAGACGCTGGGCGGGACTTGCCTCAATCGGGGGTGTATCCCGACCAAGACGATGATTGCCTCGTCCACCGTCGCCCATCAGGCCCGCCGCGCCGCCGAGTTCGGGGTCCACGTCTCCGCGCCGGACGTCGACCTGGCGGCGGTGGTTGACCGCAAGGACCGGCTCGTCGAGAGCATCCGCCGCGGCTCGTACCGCACAGTCGAGAAGGCCGACGACGTCGACTTCTTCCAAGCTGAAGGGCGCTTCGTCGGTCCCCGCCGGCTCAGCGTTGGGGGCACCGAGTTCGATGCCGACCGGATCTTCCTGGCGGCGGGGATGCGCACGGCGATCTCACCGATCGACAGCCTCGACCAGACGCCGTACCACACCGCCCGGACCTTGCTCGATCTGCGGGAGCTGCCCGCTCACCTGATCGTGATCGGCGGCGGGTACATCGGTTGCGAGTTCGCCCAGATGTTCCGCCGCTACGGACCCCGGGTCACCGTCGTGCAACGCGCCCCGCGGCTGCTACCCGATGAGGACCCGGAGATCTCCGCCGCCGTGACCGACGGTTTCGCAGCAGACGGGATCGACGTGATGGTCGGCACTGAATGCGTCGCAGTCCGCGGCACCGCCGGACAGATCCAGATCGAGTGTGCCGAGGGCACCACACTGACAGGCAGTGATCTGTTGCTCGCCGCCGGCCGGGTCCCGAACAGCGACCGGCTTGGCATCGAGCACCTTGGCGTCGACCTCGACCCCGACGGCTTCATCCCTGTCGACGACAACCTCCACACCACCGCCGAGAACGTGTGGGCCATCGGGGATCTGCGCGGCGGGCCCAGGTTCACGCACACCGCCCGCGACGACGCCGACATTGTCTACCGAAGCGTCTTTCGTGGTGAGGACCGCAGTACGACCGGGCGGGTCGTTCCCCACGCCGTGTTCGTCGACCCCGAGGTCGCCTCGGTCGGGCTCACCGAAGCTCAAGCCCACGGGCAGGGCTACGACGTCCTCATCGGCCGCCAAGAGTTCAGCGGCGTGCCCAAGGCCCGCGCCATCGGCAACCGCCGCGGCCTGGTCAAGTTCGTCGCCGATGCCGCCACCGACCGCATCTTGGGCTGCCACATCGCCGGACCCGAGGCCGGCAACCTCATCCACGAGGCGGTCATCGCCATGGTCGCCAACGCCACTTACAGCGACATCGCCCGCGCCATCCACGTCCACCCCACCATCGCCGAAGGCATCAACACCGCCGCCGGCGGAATCCATCGGGAGATCGGGCTCTGATCTGACGTGGACGGGCGACCGGCGCCAAGCGATCGAGCTGCGTGGGCGAGCAGCCGATCGGCTCGTCGATGACGCGTCGACGCACGCTGGCGAGGTATCGATATCAGCGTCCGGTAATCGCGTCGACCACTGCCCTCGAACGCCGGCTCAACAGCGCGTCGCGGAGTGGTGCAGCAGGAGCCGG
>JACCZJ010000387.1 GCA_013696065.1 Nocardioidaceae bacterium | reverse complement strand
GGTCGATGGTCCCCGGCGGTGCGCTGCCATCGGGGTTCAGGCCGAGGTCGGCCCGGATTTGCGTCGACAGCACCGGGTCGCTGAAGGTCGCCTCTATCCACTCGACGACCTCCTCGATCCACTTCGTGACCTTGGTGAAGACGTTCGGCTGTTTCTCGGCGGCCATAACGCCCTCAGCCTCCTGCCACCAGCGTGGGCGGTGCAGCAGCCGCGGACCTCGCCAGGTCCACGGCGTGCTGGGTGAATGCCGAGCCCGTCGTACCGTCGCCCACAGGCGAGATGACCGCGTGTGTCGCGACGTACTCCCCTGCCCCCGCTGGCGAGGCGGAAAAGGAGGCGATGCCGAGGTTGCTGCGAAATACCATGAGGCGGATCGGGTCCTTCTCGTCGGCCAGCAGCTGCTGGTGAGCGCCGGCGATCCCGGCGTAGCTGGCGATCGGGTCAGTGGCGTCGAACGCGGGTAACGAGGGGGGCACCGGTGCTCCGACTCCGAGCGCAGCCGAGGGGCGCCCGTCACGCAGAACAGCTACCCGGTATCGCACGTCAGGTGGCTTGTCCGCGGCCAACGTCGTGCCCTGCGGCCAGCCACCGGCCGACACGTAACTCGGCTTGCGCAGCAGCCTGGCGCGGCGGCCCGGCCGGATATGGGCTCCTTGCGGCATCACCACACCGTGCGCGCCGTCCCAGCCCAGACGTTCCAACGCCTGTCCCTGCAACAGCCGCTGCGCGCTGCGCTGGCCCCGCAGGACTGCGCGCATGCCGGCGGACGGCTCGTTCTTTGCCGCGCTGCTCGTGCACTGCATGATGCGGCTGTCGGCTACGTCGTCGCCCTTGATCCACAGGTCGCACACGAGGCTCGACGCGAAGTGAACGTCGCCGCCGAGCACCATCACCCGCGGATAGGTGCCGAGGCGGCGTAGGAAGGTGTGGAAGGCTGCCTCGTCGGCTCCCCACCCCTCGACATCCCAATGCTCGCTGCCCACGATCGCCGGACGGGGCCTGGCCGGGTCGAAAGCCTCCGTCCTGACGATATGAGTCTTGAGGTCGAATACCGCGGCCGCGGCGGGCTGCACGAGCGCATCGAAGATCCGGGGAAACAGGAAAGGCACCGGCGACACGACGATGAGCAGCTCCCGCCCGTCGGTGAAGGGACCGGCGGGCAACATCGCGTCCAGCGCGGAGCCGACGAGCTTGGGCGGGCTGGCCCTCGTCGCCGATTCGTAGGTCCGGTGCGAACGCGTGTCGAGCACGACCACCCTGTGCCGCGGCCCATCCACGGCGTAGTGGAAGCGCACCTTCGGACCCTCAGTGGGGTTGGACAACCCGATCTGCTCGTCCACCGCGTTCTCGTGAGCGACGGTGGGTCCGGCCCGATCGTCCAGCAGGGCCTGCATGGCGAGTTGGACCGTCTGCTCCGGGGTCGACTCTGGACCGCCGGCCATGGCGGCCTGCCGCTGCCACTTGGCTGGGTCGTTTCCGGGTGCCTGGAAGGCCATGTAGGCCATCAGTCCGTTGCGCATCAGCGATCGGCCGAGTGGCGACGTGAGAACCCTGCTGCGCCAGGGCGCGCTGATGTACCAGTCGTCGGTGATCTCGTGGTCGTCGAAGATCATGTACGTCGAACAGTTCGCCAGGGCGCGCGCGACCCGTGGCACCGTGAGAGCGAAGGCTTGTACCCGCTTGCGTTCGGCGCCGGTTCCCTCGTTGTCAGCTTCGGCTTTGACGTCTGCGGCCTCCCAGGCGGCGCGATCCCCGTGCGCCTTCTCGAAGTCGGTGAGGTGGCGTGCTTCTCGATGTTCTGGTGACACTTCGGTGAAGAGCGCGCTGCGCTCTGGCATGGGCCGCCATACCCGAGGGCTCCAAGCCGCCAGGTACATCGCCGCAAACTCTCCGAACCCGAACAGCTGGCTGGCGACGTCAGTCGACGACAGCTTTGCGACCTCAGCGCTCAGGCGCCCCCGCCGCATCGGCGGCAGGTCCTTCAATGTGACCCGGGTGCTGCCACCCCCGGCGGCGCCACCCGCCATGATCACTGTCTCGTCATAGCCCAGCAGCTCGGCGGCCAGTGGCTGAAGCATGCCGAGAAGCGGTGCGGCGACGTCGTCGGAATAGATCTGGTCACCGGTGAGGAACAGGTGCTGCGGCCGCTTGTCCGCATCGGTGCGGTTGTCGCTGATCAGGTCGTCGAGCCATGCCATGGCGTCGGGACCTGGGCCATGGGGCTTGCGACACGAGGTGTGCGCCAGCCGCAGCCCCTCGATGGTCCCCGAAGGGGTGGCAAAAGTCGGCAGGTGATCTGCGAGGTAGCCCAGAGCCAGCCGGGCCGGCGCGGCCGCGTCGATTCCCCCTCCGGCGCCGGAGCCGTCGACCAGGAGGCCCAGCTCCTGCAGCCCAGCCCCGTCGACGGTGACGTCGTAGGCGAAGATCGCGCCCGGCGCAAGGGACCCCACTCCTGCGATGTCGGCCGTGACCGTCGCAGTGAAGAGGTGGTCACCCCACGCCCGTGTCTGCGTCGGGTCGCTCTTGGCCACCTCGGGATCGCCCGACTGAACCGTGCCCGCCCCCGTGCTGATCTGGTCACCCGCCCAGACGTGGGCTTCGAGGAGGGCGGACTGCGACAGTGCAAGCCAGAAGGTGGCCGATGAGGCGTCGACGCGCCTCACGATGGGTCCGGCAAGGAGGAGCGGAAGCGCCATCCAAGCCTCCGATCAGGGCACGAGCACTTAGGCCGAGAGACAGAGCGTCACTGGGACATGCTGCTCGCTAATTCGGCGACACGCCAGAAAACCAGCTCCGGTATTTCCGGACGGCTCCCGGCGCGGTCCATGAGCGCGCCTCGGACACCTGAGGGCTGCCCCTAACCACCCACATCCACGCAAGGCACCCGCCCTCTCAAGCAAGTTCCCGCCGCACGTGGCCCCGGGTTGTGACAGCTAGACCCGTGCTGGG
>JACCZJ010000371.1 GCA_013696065.1 Nocardioidaceae bacterium | reverse complement strand
GTCCTGCAGGCGTGCCCGAACGCGACCCTGGTGACGACGTGGTTCGGCGTGGGCCGCATGGCCGATCACTACGACATCCCGATGCCCAGGGTGCGGTTCGTGCGTGATGGCGACAGCTTCGATGCTGGGGACCGCACATTCACCGCCGTCCGCCCACCGCTGTTCGACAACCCGGTCACCCGCGGCCTGTTCGACGACAAGACCGGGGTCTACTGGTCGGTGGACACCTTCGCCATCCCGGTGCCGCACCCTGTCGAGGAGCTTTCACACCTCGACCAACGGGACGTGGAAGAGGGTCTCCAGCTCGGGGCCCGGCTGATCTCGCCCTGGCACGCGTGGCTCGACCCGGGGAAATGGAACGCCCACGTGGACCGCGTCCAGGCGCTGCCGATCGAGACGATTGCCAGCTGCCACGCACCCGTAATCCGCGCCCCGAACGTCGACCGCGCCTTCGAGATCCTGCGGACCACCCCCGAACTCGCGCCATGGCAAGAGTTCGGCCAGGACGATCTTGACGCGTGGATGTCGGCTGCGGGTGTTGCGAGCAGCTCATGAACCCGGTCGTGCACTGGGAGCTCTACGGCAAAGACGCCACGCGGCTGGCCAGCTTCTACTCCGAGCTGTTCGGCTGGAAGCTCCGACCGCTGCCCGAGATCGGCTACGTGCTCATCGACACGCAGGCCGGCACGGGCATCTGCGGCGGGATCGCCACATCCGGGGATGCCTCGAGGCTCACCACCTTCTACATCGAGGTCGACGACATCCAGCCGGTGCTCGAACGAATCGAGAAAGCCGGCGGGAAGACCACGCTGGCGCCGGTCAACGAGATCGTCACATTCGCGCAGTTCGCCGACCCGGAACAGAACATCGTGGAGGCTGCTCAAGAGCGGTGATGCCTCCGCCGTCTCGGCGGGCCATGCCGCGCCGGTCTCGAGGTTCCAGATCGGCGCGAAAGAGCCGGATCTGCTGATGGGCTTCTACCGCAGCGTCTTCGGTTGGCGTGGACGCAGACGCGAGTTAGGAACCGAGTTCTCCGCCTACGACCTTGAGCACGGCAACCGCGGGATCGGCGGCGCCATCCAGCCGACCTCCTCGACAACCAACACCACGCTTTTCGCGTTCGTCGACGATGTGCAAACCCACCTCCAGCGCGCGCAGTCGTTGGGGGCTACCGTCACGGACACACCCACAATGGCGACAGACGACGTGGAGGTCGGCTTCTTCGTCGACCACGACGGTCACATCTTCGGGATCATGCACAGCCCACGAGCGACGCGGAGCTACTGGCGCACCGCCTCGAAATAACCATCGGCAGTTTGGATTCCGTCGCGCTCCAGATTTGTCTCAATAGTCAGGCCCGAAGTCCTGCTGCGCGATCGGGGGACCGACCAGGCGTGCTTCGTCTCACCTAGGCCATCGCGGCCGGGCAGTCGCTGCAGTCCGTTGGCGCACTGAAGGTCAACTTGGACACAGGCGACGTGATTCTCGAGCCTCACCATTCGCTAGACGCTCAGACCGCCGAGGTGTGCGCCCTGTTCACCGCGTGAGTTAGACGGAAGCCACCGGCCCACGGTGGAACACGACGACTCGACCGCAGATCAAGCGGGCAGTTTGATGCAAGACGTCGCGAGCCCTCGACGAGAATGTCCATGTCGATCGGCGGCCGAGGGCTCGCACGTCGAGCGGCCGCGACACACCTGGGAGGACCGCTCATCGGAGCCAGATCCGGCGGTAGATGATGTCATCGGGCATCGCAAGATCGCCTCCAAGCCGCGCGACCGGGCGGCCGGCCTCGGCGGGGGAGGGGGCGAGGAGAACGACGAGTAGGGGCCACTCGGTTGGGGCACCCTGCTGCCCCGGCCGAGTGACGGCCCCTCAGGGTAGGGCAAGCCAACCCATGGGTTAGTCGCTCGTAGATGTGGATCAACGAGCGAGTGGGGTCGGGTCCAGCGGCGCGACGGCGGTCAGACCTCCGGAGCGATCTCACGATGGGGAAGGTGTTCGCAATATGGTGGCAAGATCGACATTGACGTGTCTCTACGCAAGTCTGAGAAACACATATCCCCAGGTCACTCTGGCATTTCGTTCTGGTGCCCCCGGCAGGATTCGAACCTGCGCCACCGCCTCCGGAGGGCGGTGCTCTATCCCCTGAGCTACGGGGGCCGGGGCATTTTGACCCTAGCAGCCGGTGGGCGTGACCGAAGCCTCGCGCGCCGTGCCATGCTCGTTGGCGTGACTGATCGTCCCTCGCGAGTGCTGGTCGTCGATGACGACATGGTCATTCGACAGCTCATTGGCATCAATCTCGAGCTGGAAGGCTTCGAGGTGCACCTGGCCGCCGACGGCGAGGAGGCGCTCAAGCAGGCCGTCGAGCTGATGCCGGACGTGATCGTTCTCGACGTCATGATGCCCCGCCTCGACGGCCTTGAGGTGGCTCGCCGGCTACGCGCTGATCCGCAGACGGCGGGCATCCGGCTGGTGCTGGTGTCAGCCCGAGCGCAGGCTGTGGACCTGCAGCGCGGTGAGGACATGGGCGCCGACGCCTATGTCACCAAGCCCTTCGAGCCCGACGACCTCGTCGGTGTGGTGCGCCGGCTCGCGCACCCGGATTAACCCGGAGCGTTTTGGAGGTTCGTACCCGTCTTCAGCGTGCCACCGGAGCAGGCAGCCCCCGGCTCGGCAGCGGCCTTCTCCTTGAACCCCTTGATGAACTCATCGATACGCTTGTCCGACGCCGACGTCGCGGTCATCTGGTAGCCCCACGCCTGCACCGAGATCGGCGCCTTCAGCCCCGGATAGGGGCTCATCAGCAGGTACCCGTTGTTGTTCACCTTGCCCGACAGCTTCGAGATCTGACCCTTGGCAAGGTCGGGTCGGTAGGTGATCCAGACCGCGCCGTGCTCCAGGGAATGCACCGCGTGCTCGTTTGCGATCTGCTCGAGGTAGACGTTGCCGGTGCAGTTCTGCCACAGACCGTGGTGCTTGCCCCCCACTGGCGGTGTCTGCGGATACTTGACCTTTTCGGTCACGTGAGTCTGGTCCAGCTTCTTGCCCTTGCGGAAGTCCTGCACGCCCTCGATCCGTTCTTCCGGCGGCTTGCCCTGCAAGTTGACGGTGTAGGCGGCGTAGCCGATGACTCCCACGGCGAACAGCGCGATGGCCACGCCGATCGCGATCAGGCCCCACGGCAGGCCGGGCTTGATCGGGGCGACAGGTGCACGCCCGCGAGGTGGGCCACCCTTCTTGCCGCCGGACTTACCGGCCGGACGGCTGGCTGACTTGCCGCTGGGACGTGCGCTGCCCTTGGTGGACGCCATGAATGCCTTCTCGTCAGGAAACGGCTGAAGTCGGGCTGGCCGGCGCCGGGTGAGGGCCGCGGGCTGGGTCCAGCCTATCCGGCCGTGGGAAGGGGTCGACGTGAGACGTCCGTGCTAAGCCCAATGCGCGGGTATCCTCGCGCCGTGACAGCTCGCGTGGACCTGCCCATCGTGGCCGTGACCGTCTATCCAGGTCAGGCCAGGATCACCCGGCGCGCCATCGTCACGCTGGCCGCTGGCGAGCAACGGCTGCTGGTCGGCGGTTTACCCCTGCGGCTGCAGCGCGATTCGGTACGAGTCAGCGGTCGGGGACCGGCCACCGTGCTGGGTGTCGACGTCCTCGCCGACCGCAACCCGCGCTCCCCAGACGCACTGATCAGTGACCTTGAGCAGCGCCAGCGCGCCTTCCAAGGCCAACTCGACGAGCTTGCTGACTTCGACGCCGTCCAGGCGGCACGTGCTGACCTGCTC
>JACCZJ010000355.1 GCA_013696065.1 Nocardioidaceae bacterium | reverse complement strand
GACGACCTCCGTGTTCGGACCCGGGTTCGATACGACCCCGATGTTATTGATATGAAGGTCTGCAAGGGTGGTCGAGCCGGACGTCGTTCCCGCGCTATCAACCGTGCACTCGCTCGCCACCGCCGTTGCCGTCACGAGACCGGCCAGTGCATTGACCGTTGCAACGCTCGCCGTGCTCCTGACAGAACCGTGTGGACCAGTCGTGCCCTCCGTGTGGACGGTCAGCACGCCGGTCGAAAGGATCGAGCAACCGGCCCCAACACAGGCACTGGCCACGCTGGCGTCCTGTGGCGAATTCGACCCATCCGTGGCGAGTGTCACGCTGGGAGTGGGTCCGGACGTCACGACCACGGGCAACGGGCCGGCCGTAGTGACGTTGACCTTTTCCCCAAACGCGCCACCGCTGACGGAAGTGAGAGCGGCCAGCACCGGGCCGGCCATGAGGAGGACGGCGAAGAGTGCCGTCATCCCGGTGAGTAGCGTTCGTCGTTTCATGTTCGATCGTTCTCCTGAGTGATTGCGATGGTGGGTCGGCGTGAGCCGCCCGATGCCTGAGTGGTGGTTCAAGAACGACATCCTCAGTCGACCGCCTCCCTTTCATTGGTCGTGGCAGCGGTCTCCCGCCGGCGCCACGCGAGGAAACCGGCTCCCGCGAACGTCGCGAGGGCGATGAGCGGGAGAAAGATGGCAAGTGGGGTTTCGGGGATCACGGGCGGGGGCCGACGTCGCACGGGCCCACCCAGAAGACCTTGTATTTCGTGTCCGCGCCCTGCGAGCCATCGGCGTGGATCGTCAGCTTCACATGGTAGCCCTGCTTCGGATCCGGGGTGAAGCCCTGCAGGGCGGTCGTCAGGTCATACGTCTGCGAGGCGTCGAGGCCACGCTCGCTGCCACCGCCGCCGTTGTCGTCCTCGCCGATGAAGACGGTGTCGGTCAGCAGGTCCTCACCGGTACCCGTGGGCGGGATGGCCTCGAAGAGGACGTCGGCATAGAGGGCGCCCTCGTCGAACCCATAGAAGTCGACCTGGAAGATGCAGCCCGGATGGGGCTCGTTGTTGGGGTGATCGTCGAACGGGATCCCGTCGATCTTGATCGTCCCGTTGTTGCCGGGCGGGTTGGCAGCGGCCATGACGGGAGCGACGAGGACGAGCCCGAACAGCGATAGAGCAACGGCAAGGTTCCGAATACTCGGACGCCTCGCCGGCGTCGCCTGGCTGGCAGGACCCTCGGCAGGCAGCAGGCCGCGCAGCACGACGGGCGGCATGAGGCCCGATCGCTGGTGCTGCGCCTCGACCGAGGCTCCTGGCTCCGAACCTATCCCTGGCAAAGGGCATCCTCTGGCGAAACTGGGTTGCACGCCGTGCGAGTCGCCGAGCAGGACCTTTGGTCAGGCCTGTACGGGACCTTTGACTCGACAGTAGGCATGGCGCCGTGTGGCTCTGAGGATGGAAACCCTGCACGGGTCAACGCGTTGCTTTCGCGTCCGCCTCTCGTGAGGGCTCCGACGACACGATCCACTGCGCTCAAACCTGCCGCCGGTCATCGAAGTCGGACGACGCGATGGGTGCGCCGACGCACCGGATAGCAGTGGGGGTGCGGTCTGGTACCGCAGTACCGTGTTGACCTGGTACCGGCGTCACAGCACACTAGGGACCTCGAGCGCCGGCGGGGGACGACGGAACGCAACCAGATCGCACGACGAGGGGACCGGCAGGTGCCCTTCCGATTGGTATGAGGCTGTCAGCGATGGCTCACCCGGATGGTCAACGCGCCCATCGTCGCAGACTCGACGGCAGTCCCAGGGTTACCGTCACGGGCAGCGACGCGAAGGCACAACCGGCACTCGATCCGCGATTCCCTCAAAGGCACAACGGTGCCCGGGCGATCGCCGCGGAGTCGGCTCGGGAAGAGGTCGCGACCATCGACGAAGAGATGCAGACGACGAGCGAAAGGCTCGAGACCGTCAATGAAGAACTGACGGCCACCGTTCAAGGCCTGACCACGGCAAACGATGACCCTTGGATCTGCGCCACAGAGCTTGCCGCGGAACACCAGGAAAGCGAGGAACGCCGGTCCAGGCTCGAAGCGATCCTCTCGAGCCTGGGGGACGCGGTCCTGGCCGTCGATCGGGAGGGCCGGGCCGTCGTGACCAACGCGGCCTATGAGCGGATGTTCGGCTCCGCCGACGCGACGTTCGAGCCCTACGACGTCGCCGGCCTCCCGCTGCCGGACGGCACGTGGCCACAGCAACGCGCCGCTGCCGGCGAGCGCTTCTCGATGGAATTCACGTTGCCCGAACCGGACGGAGGGCTACGCTGGTTCGAGGCGGTCGCCGAACCGCTCACTGCCGAAGACCGCATCTGGGGCGGGGTCGTGACGATACGGGACGTCACGGATCGGACGCTTCGAGGGGTCCTCGAGCAGATGCTTGCCGCGGCCAGCCACGAGCTTCGGACGCCGGTCGCGGCGCTGAACGGGTACGTCCAGCTGGTCGAGCGACAGTTGGCCCGCGGCAACACGGAGCGGGCATCCGAGTACGCCGTGAAGGCAGCGACGCAGGCAACGCGACTCGGCGACCTCGTCGAGCAGCTGTTCGACGTCAGCCGGATCCGCAGCTCCAGACTGGCGCTCGCCCTGACCCCCGTCGACCTGATCGCCGTGGTCGATCGTGCCGTCGACGTCGCGGGCGGCCTCCCCGGTGTCATGCCGATCGCCGTGGCCGCGGACGTCGATTCACTGTCGCTGATGGCCGACCCAGGCCGCATCGAACAGCTCGTCGTGATCCTGTTGGCGAACGCCGTCGAGCATGCACCCGGCGAGCGGATCGATGTCGTGATCCGCCGGACCGACGGTCTGGCCGAGGTAGAGGTGAGCGACACCGGGCCCGGCATCGACCCCGCCGACGTCCCGGGACTTTTCATGCCGTTCACGCGATTGGCATCGACCAAAAGAGATGCGACCGGCGGGCTCGGCCTTGGTCTGTACATCGCGCGCGGGATCGCGCGTGCCCACGGAGGCGACGTGGTGAGCGCCCCCCGACCTGGTGGCGGCTGCACGTTCACGGTCCGGCTGCCTGTCGAGCGCGGACCTCAAGCGTCGGGACAGACCGATAGTCGATCGACGTCCGCGTGATCCGTCTCGCGGTCGTCGAGGACCATCCGGCCGTCGCAGAAGGGCTCTGCGCCATCCTTGGCGACGAACCTGACATCGAGCTGGTCGCCTCTGCGACCGACGTCGAGGCGGCCCGCCGGATGATCGAGCGGGTCAACCCTGACATCGTCTTGTGCGATCTGCGGCTGGCGAGCGGAGGAGACGGGTTCGAGCTCATTGGTAGCGCCTCTGCGGGGCCCAGGTTCCTCATCCTGAGCGCGTACGGTGTCCCCAGCTACTACCGCCGCGCCCTGGAGTCGGGCGCGATGGGCTTCATCTCCAAGACGGCCCCGGTCGGTGTCATCCTGCGTGCGATCCGGGCGGTCGCCTCCGGCAAGTCGGCGTTCACGAGTGAGGCGCGTCGCGCAGCTCGGGAGGCCCCGAAACCGCCGACAAGGCGCGAGGCCCAGATCATCAGACTGGTCGCCGAGGGTTTGAGCAACGCTGAGGTGGGTGAGCGCCTCGGCCTGCGTCCCAAGACGATCGAGAGCCAGCTTCGGCGGCTCTTCGACCGCTACGACGTGTCGAGTCGGACTCGGCTCGTGCGGGTGGCGGAGCAGCAGGGTTGGCTTGTCGGCGATCCGTAGCGCTAACTGGACCGGGGCAGGGTTTTGCCTCTCACCGCCTTGCTGAGCATCGCCTAGACTGGATCCGTGACGACCACGCCGGGGGCGAGACTGGTGACGCGGCGCCCACACGCGGAGCTGGTTGATCGATGAACCGCCCGAACGTTCGATACATTCCTCTCGCCGACCTGGAGCTTCAGTCGCGCCTTGAGGACATCGTGCGGCGTGCCGCACCCTGCGACTCCGGACCGATTCGACGTTGAACGCAGTCGTGGATGTGGCAAACCGCATCGGCGCAGCTCGCATCATTTTGGTCGACGATGATGAGGCCTTTCTCGCGATGGTGTCCGCGCTGCTGACCGACGAAGGCTACGTGGTGGAAGCCGTTGCGGACATCCGGACGGCGCTCGACTCAGCGGCCAAGGCCGCGCCGGATCTCATCCTGCTCGACCTTCAGATGCCTCACGGCGACGCGGAGGATTTCATGGCTGCGTACCAGGCCTTTCCAAAGCCGCACGCAGCGGTCATCGTTATTTCGGGCGCAACGGACGCCCGGGCACGCGCGACCGCGATGGGCGCCCGGAGCTTCGTGCCCAAATCCTTCGACATCACCGAGTTGCTCGCTCTGGTGAGCCTCCACACGTAGTGAGGTACGGATGGGCAAGGGCAGGCTCGAGGCATTCAGTTGCGGAGGACCTCCGCCAGATGTTCACCGACGGTTCTCCGGCGCTCCTTGCCGAGTTCCTCGGCCCGGGCCTCCGAGGCCACCGTCGAAGCGCTCGCCATGATCCGCCTGCCCGCCCTGCTCGTCACAGGTGATCCCGGACTCGCGCATGGTCTTCGTCGGAGCCGGGCACCTCATCGCCCCGTGTGAGCCAATGTCCTGAGGGTCGTCGGGGAGGTGCTTGGACGCGGAGGCTTGTGGGCCGCCGTCTTCCCACGATCGGGCGTATCCCGGTCGGTCCCTGCGGAACGTAGGATGCGCGCGTGCATGATCCTGCCGCTCGCGGCGCGGTTATCAACAACGTCGCTGCGCCGGCTCGGGCGACCCAAACGGGGCGCGTCTGCTAGAACAAGTGCCATGCTTGATCAGGTCGGCCCTGGTCCGTTTGGTCCCCAAGCACGAAACAGCTGATGTCTGAACTCATCACCTATACTCGCGCTCCGGCCGACATAGCTCAGCGGTAGAGCAGCTGTTTCGTAAGTCTCCCGCGCTATGCGCAGTGCTACCCCGAGTGGGGGGTCGATACAAACGGGCACACTTATCAGCTATTCGATTCGAGGGGCTGTCGGCCTAGGATCGACGCTGCGGGCCGCTAGCGTGGAAATCGACCCGGACACGCGAAATCGTCTCACAGAATGGTCGGCTGATCCAGCGTCACTGCCCGAATCATGCCCCCATCGGTATCGATGCGGGACAACGTCGGTCGCCAGGCCGGGCTCCGCGACGGAGGGGCTTGAACGAGGGAACCTCGAGCTCAAGGCACGAGTGAACCCGTGCCGGTGGTGTGCACTCACCCGGTAGAGTCGAGAGTA
The DNA here is from genome assembly GCA_013696065.1 of Nocardioidaceae bacterium. GTDB lineage: Bacteria > Actinomycetota > Actinomycetes > Propionibacteriales > Nocardioidaceae > JACCZJ01. The sequence goes on along the minus strand of JACCZJ010000355.1, from coordinate 2,362 downwards.
TCGAGGGAGTCGAGGGCGAGCGCGACCGCGGCTTCGGGTGTCAGTTTCCGGCCCTCGTCCCACGCCCCGGCGAACGCAGCTTCATCGAGCTGCGAACGGATGATGGCCATCGTCTCGTCGAAGAACTCCGGATCCCAGGAACGCAGTCTCAAACCTATCTCTTCGCACAACGTGTCCGAGCACGCGAATGCTCGAGCAGCGGCCTCCGCCTTTTTCTTGACGGCGAGGACATGGGAGAAGCGGAAGAGGTCGAACGCGCTCTGAAGCGGATCCCCGATCGCGAGGTGGAGCCGATGACTCTCCAACAACATGGGGATCGCGTCATTCATCCGACCGTCCTGGACGGCATGCATCGCCAGGGCTCCCAAGGTAATCGCCTCGATGCGCCTGTTCCCGAGAAGACGCGCCCGGCGCAGGTTGTCTTCGTGCAGCTCGCGGCCGCGCTCCCTTTCGCCGAGCGTGATGCACGCATACGCGAGACCACGCGTCGCGATCAGCGTCTGGTGCTCGTCCCCGAGCTCACGGAAAGCCCTGGCGCTTTCGTCATACAGCCCCAGCGCCATCGCCATGTCGTCGCTCGCAACGGCAGACCCAAGCATTAGCTGGGAGTGCGCGATACCCCACGCGTCCCCGAGCGCCCGGTGGAGCGCAAGTCCCTCGACCGCGTGGACTTTGGAGCCCGCATCGATCGCCGTCATGGACGCCCCATCGAGAGCCTTCGCTCGGGCCGCCGTCGGGCGCTCGTCGGCATCGAGCGCGGCCTCGAGGCGACGCCGGCCTTCCGCCAAGTGGCCTGTCACGAGCCAGAACAGCGACAGGGCTCCCGCCAAACGCAAGGCAGGCTGCGTCTCGCCGGAGGACTCGAGGCGATCGAACGCGACGCGCAGGTTGTCGTGCTCGACTTCCAGCCGGTCGATCCACTCGCGCTGGTAGGCCGGCAAGGATGGCTCGGCCTCCTCCGCGAGGGCGAGGAAGTGCTCAGCGTGTCGACGCCGCAGGTCTTGGGCCGCGCCCGATCCCTCGAGTCGTTCGGACGCGAAGTCGCGGATGGTTTCGAGCATCGAATACCGCTCATCCAAGAAGCGGACGAGGCTCTTTTCGATGAGCGACTGGAGGGTGTCGAGGTCAGCCTCGACAACCGCCTCGGCTGCCTCGAGCGTCCAGCCGCCCCTGAAGACCGAAAGCCGCGCGAAGAGGCGCTGCTCTTCGGGCGACAGCAGGTCGTAGCTCCACTCGATCGTCGCCCGAAGTGTCTGCTGTCGGGCGTCGGCGTCGCGGCCACCCTGGAGGAGGTCGAGACGCCGCGAGAGTCGGTCGAGTATCTGCTTCGGCGACAGCACGTTTGTCCGGGCCGCCGCAAGCTCGAGCGCGAGCGGGAGGTTGTCGAGCGCCCGGCAAAGCTCTCGGATGGTGTCATCCGGAAGGGCGCGCGCACGGGCGGAGAAGAGCTCGACCGCCTCAGGCTCGGCCAGCGGAAGGACCTGATACTCGACCTCGCCTCTGACGCGGAGACGCTCGCGGCTCGTCCCGAGCAGCCGCAGGTTGGGGCAGCGTTCGACCAGGGCGGCCAACTCGGGCGCTGCCTCCACTACCTGCTCGAGGTTGTCGAGCAGGAGAAGCATCTCTCGCTCCCCGATGTGCTCACCTGGGTCGTCCTTGGCGCCCACCGTCTGTCCGATCTCGTCAAGAACGAGGGCCGGGTCGCGCAGTGCTGCCAGGGCTACCCAGAAGACGCCGTTGCGGTGCTCGGATACAAGCTCCGAGGCGGCTTCGATTGCGAGCCGCGTCTTGCCCGTCCCGCCGGGCCCTGTAAGCGTGACCAAACGCGCCCCGTGACGAAAGAGTGAGGCGACCTCTGAGACCTCTTGTTCCCGGCCGACAAAGGAGGAGACTGGCCGGGGCAGGTTGGTGTTGGAGATGGTCTTCAAGGGCGGGAAGCGCTCGGACCCCAGCTGAAAGATCCATACGGGTCCATCGAGGTCCTTCAGGCGGTGTTCCCCGAGGTCTGTCACATGGAGATCGGCTTCCGTCAGCTCCCGGGTTTCTTTCGACAGCAGGACTTGGCCGCCGTGGCCAGCCGCCGCGATGCGAGCTCCTTTGTGGACGTCGTGCCCCACGTAGCCTTCCTCAGTCAGGTGAGGCATGCCGGTGTGGAGACCCATCCGGACGCGAATCGGACCTGGGGCCAGTGCTTGCTGAGCGTCCTGCGCCGCTTCGAGCGCACCGGCCGCGGTCGGGAAGGCGACGAAGAAGGCATCGCCCTGTGTATCAACCTCGACCCCGGCGTGGCGAACGAAGGCCTCTCGTAGCCGGCGACGGTGCGCGGCGAGCGCCTTGGCGTACGCCTCCGGCCCCAGCTCGT
>JACCZJ010000346.1 GCA_013696065.1 Nocardioidaceae bacterium | reverse complement strand
GAGCCGCACATGGGCGGCAGACGGGTGTCCCACGCGCGTGGCAAGGTGCTGGGTGGCTCGAGCAGCATCAACGGCATGATCTTCCAGCGCGGCAACCCGCTGGACTACGAGCGCTGGGCCGCCGACCCCGGCATGCAGAGCTGGGACTATCTTCACTGCCTGCCCTATTTCAAGCGGATGGAGACCTGCCTCGCGGGTGCCGACGAGTGGCGTGGGGGCAGCGGTCCGCTGGTGCTGGAGCGAGGACCGGCGACGAACCCCCTCTTCGGCGCGTTCTTCGAGGCCGCACAGCAAGCCGGCTATCCCCTGACCGATGACGTCAACGGATACCGCCAGGAGGGCTTTGCCAGGTTCGACCGCAACGTTCACCGCGGGCGGCGCCTTTCTGCGGCCCGGGCCTACCTGCATCCGGTCATGGGCCGACCCAACCTCAAGGTCGAAACTCTCGCGTTGACCACCAAGGTGCTCTTCGAGGGCGCGCGCGCTGTCGGAGTGGACTATCTGCGGGGTGGGCGCCTGCGACGCCACGCCAAGGCGGCCGAGGTCATTTTGTGTGGCGGCGCCATCAACTCCCCGCAGCTGCTCCAGCTATCCGGCGTCGGCCGCGCAGAAGATCTGGGCGGGCACGGGATCGACGTCGTACAGGACCTGCCTGGGGTGGGCGGAAACCTTCAGGACCACCTCGAGGTCTACATCCAGTACGCCTCCAAGCAGCCGGTGTCGATCGCGCCGGGATTGCGATGGCGGGCACGCCCGAAGATCGGGTTTGACTGGCTGTTCTTCCGCAAGGGGCTCGGCGCGACCAACCACTTCGAGGGCGGCGGCTTCTGCCGCAGCAACGACGACGTCGACTATCCGAACCTGATGTTCCACTTCCTGCCGGTTGCGATCAGGTACGACGGCTCGGCGCCAACCGAGGGACACGGTTACCAGGTGCACATCGGGCCGATGTACTCCGACGCACGCGGGACCGTCAAGATCAAGTCGACTGACCCGAGGCAGCATCCGTCTCTGCGGTTCAACTACCTGTCGACCGAGAACGACCGACGCGAGTGGATCGAGGCAGTCCACGTCGCCCGGAACATCTTGAACCAGCCCGCTTTCGCGCCCTTCAACGACGGCGAGCTCTCACCCGGCCTGTCAGTGGAAACTGACCAGCAGATTCTGGACTGGGTCGCCAAGGATGCCGAGACGGCCTTGCACCCGTCTTGCACCGCCAAGATGGGCACCGACTCGATGGCGGTCACCGATCCCGCCACGATGCGAGTCCACGGCGTCGAGGGCCTGCGCGTCGTCGATGCGTCGGTCATGCCGTTTGTCCCCAACGGCAACATCTACGCACCCGTCATGATGGTGGCCGAGAAGGCAGCCGACATCATCCTCGGTAACACGTCGCTGCCGGCGGCTGACGTGCCTTACTACCGGTATCGAGACGGCATGCCGCTTGAGCCGCCCGCCCGGCACGCAGTCGCAGGAAGCGAGCACGCATGACCAAGTTCAACGCAGCACAGGGGGCGCCAGCCGCCTTGTCGGTCGAGGCCTTGTGGAAGGTGTTCGGACCCAAGGCCGACAAGATCATCGGCACGCCCCTGGCCGACTTGCCGCGCTCAGAGATGTTGGCCGAGACAGGATGCGTCGCGGCGGTCAGGGACGTGTCCTTTGACGTGGCACCCGGCGAGGTGTTCGTCGTGATGGGTCTGTCAGGCTCAGGCAAGTCGACGCTCGTGCGTTGTCTGACCCGGCTGATCGAGCCAACCGCGGGCACTGTGACAATCGACGGCGACGACGTCACCAACGCTTCCGACGCCAAGCTAAGGGAACTGCGTCGCAATCACGTGTCGATGGTCTTCCAGCACTTCGGGCTCCTGCCTCATCGGCAGGTGATCGACAACGTCTCCTATGGGTTGGAGATTCGCGGCGTCGGTAAGGCTGAGCGTCGGGCCAAGGCCGCAGAGATCATCGAACTAGTCGGGCTAAAGGGCAACGAACGGTCCTACCCCGATCAGCTGTCGGGAGGTATGCAGCAACGGGTGGGGTTGGCACGTGCGCTGGCGGGCGATCCGTCGCTCCTGCTGTTCGATGAGCCGTTCTCGGCGCTCGACCCGCTGATCCGCCGCGACATGCAGAACGAGGTGGTGCGGCTCCAGGGAGATTTGCAGAAGACGATGGTCTTCATCACCCACGACCTGCAGGAGGCGCTGAAGGTGGGCGACCGGATTCTCATCATGCGCGACGGCGAAATCGTCCAGATCGGCACCGGTGCCGAAATCGTTGCCAACCCGGCCGACGACTACATCAAAGACTTCGTCAGTGACGTCCCGAAGTCGCACGTGCTAACCCTGAAGTACGTCATGCGGCCGCCGCGGTCCACCGACATCCTCGAAGGCCCGGTTATGTCGCCCGACACAGTCGTGTGGAAGGCGGCGCGCGCTGCCCTAGCAGCGGACCACGTCGTCCAGGTGGTCGAGGACGGCCGATTGGTCGGCATCGTTGATGACGAGGCCATTCTCCGGGTCGTGGTCGCAGAAGAAGACACTACCGAAAGCGTGTCGGTATGAGTGTGGCGGCACCGGAGAAGGCGCCGGCACAACCACCGACGGGCAGCCCGCCGGAGCGACGCGCCCTGCCGAAGTGGCTGCTCCTTCTTGGAGTGATCGGGATTTGGGTTGCGATCTGGCTCATCACCAAGGGAAACGACACGCTCACGCTTGCCGGCCCCGAGCGCACCGATATCCACAATTGGTTGAACGACCGGCGCGACGGCTTGATCGCCGGGCGTGAGACTAACCCTGTCATGCAGGTCACCGGGCTGTTCGCCGACTGGCTCTCGGGCGCCGTGGAATGGCTCCAGAGTTTGATCTCAGCGCCCGACCTCCCTCGACCCGTTCCTCAGATTGGGTGGCTGGGAGTCGTCGCACTCGCGGCCTGGGGTGCTTATGCCATCGCGACCTGGCGCATCGCACTCCTGGTGGCGGTGGCGTTCTTGTCTTTCGGGTTGCTTGGTTACTGGGCTGTCGCCATGGACACGCTCATCATCACGTTCCTCGCGGTAGCCATCACCCTCGTTATCGGGTTGCCGCTGGCAGTGCTGATGGGGGTCAACAAGGTGGCGACGACGCTGATAACGCCGGTTCTCGATTTGCTCCAAACCATGCCGACCTTCGTTTACCTTGCCCCGCTTGCGCTGTTCTTTGGGCTTGGACCTTCGACGGCAGTAGTGTGCACGCTGCTCTACGCGCTGCCTCCGGTCATCCGCATCGCAGCCGTGGGGATCCGCTCGGTCTCCTCAACCACTCTCGAGGCAACTGACTCAATCGGCCAGACGAGATGGCAGCGCCTGAACAAGGTGCAGTTGCCGATGGCCAAGCGCACGATCATCGTCGGTATCAACCAGAGCATTATGGCGGCTCTGTCGATGGTCACCATTGCGGCGTTCATCGACGGGCCCGGGCTCGGCAAGCCGGTCATCGAGGCATTGCAGTCGTTGCAGGTGGGCCGCGCCTTCGTGGCTGGTCTGTGTATCGTGATCATGGCCATCATGCTCGACCGGACAGTCACTGCGGCGAGCGAGCAGTCTGAGCGATTGGTTCGCGGCGGCGGTCGGGACGTCGCTAAGCACCGCATCACGTTGGGCATTTTGGGCGTCGTCGCGCTCGCACTTTTGTACGTGTCGCGCAGCTACTTCTGGGCGGCGGAGTTCCCGAATGATCTCAATTTCGGACCCGGTCTGGCGGCGCAAGTCGACTCTGCGACGGACCGGGTGACGAGCACCTTGGACGGCGCGACCGAGGCGCTCAAGGATCAGGTCACCTACCTTCTGCTGAACCCGATGCAGGATCTGCTTGCCAACTCGCCATGGTGGCTAGCTGCTGCGGCAATTCTCGCCATCTCCTCCCTTTTGGGCGGAAGCGTGGCCGCTGCCAGCACTGCGATCTGTCTCGCTGGCATCTACCTCATGGACGTGTGGCATAACGCGATGATCACACTGACCATGACTCTCGTGGCCACCCTGCTGGTGATGCTGCTCGCCGTCGTGTTTGGTGTATGGATGGCTCGCAGCAAGAGGGCCGACGGGATCATCAGGCCCGTGCTTGATGCCGGTCAAACTCTGCCGCCGTTCGTCTATCTGATCCCGGTGCTCGGGTTGTTCGGTCCAACGCGGTTCACGGCGATCATGGCAGCCGTCGTGTACGCGGCACCTCCCGCAATCAAGCTTGTGGCCGATGGGGTGAAACAGGTCTCGCCGACTACCGTCGAGGCCGCAACGGCAGCTGGGTCTAACGCCTGGCAGATCATCTCCAAGGTGCAGTTACCGATGGCCCGGAGCTCGCTGGTGCTTGCCGCCAACCAGGGTCTGCTCTATGTCTTGTCCATGGTGGTAATCGGCGGTCTCGTCGGTGGGGGCGCACTCGGCTACGACGTGGTCTTCGGTTTCTCCCGAGGCGAAATGTTCGGCAAGGGACTCGCGGCAGCCTTTGCGATCGTGCTGCTTGGCATCATGCTCGACCGTATTACCGTCAGAGCTGCCACCAAGAGCATGGACTTCAATACCAAGCATACGAGAAGCCTTTTAAGGCGACCAGTGTCTATTTGAGTCGCAACGATCACACCAACAATCCGGTCCACAGTGGGAAGGAACAATGATGACAAGTAACAGGAGCTGGTTCAGGGGGCTTGGCCTTGCAGCCGCAACGGCTCTCGCTCTGTCGGCGTGCGGCAGCAGCGAGATTGGTTCGGAGACAGCCAAGAACGAGGAGCAGGCCGCCGCGGCCGGAGGTGAGTGCGGTGACCTGAAATTGGCCGTCAACCCCTGGGTAGGGTTTGCTGCCGATGCTTACGTCGTGGGAGAGCTGGCAAAAAGCGAGCTCGGATGCCAGGTCGAGTACAAGACCCTCAAGGAAGAGCCTTCCTGGCAAGGCTTCGCCACTGGTGAGGTCGACGTGGTGATCGAGGACTGGGGCCACCCAGACCTGGAGGCCAAGTACTTCGCCGACGAGGGGGATGGCAGCGCCGAGGACTTCGGCCCGACCGGGAATATCGGCATTATCGGGTGG
>JACCZJ010000339.1 GCA_013696065.1 Nocardioidaceae bacterium | reverse complement strand
ACTCGTTCAGTTCGGCTGCCGACACTCAGCCGAGCGGTCACCGGGACGCTCCTTTTCGTGCTGGGTTTCGCTGCGGTCTTCACCAGCTACGGTGCGGCGTTCGGCGCTGCTGGCAGCCTGCTGGTGGCTCACCAGGACGTGATCACGCGGGTGCTCGGCGTCTTCACGATTGTGCTCGGCTTGATGTTCACCGGGGTGCTATCGCGCATCCCGCTGCTGGCGCGGACTTTCCGGGCCAGCTACCGGCCTCAGGTAGGGGTCGCCAGCGCACCGCTGCTGGGGGTCATGTTCGGGATCGGGTGGACTCCTTGTATCGGCCCGACGCTCGCCGCGGTGCTGGCTTTGTCGGCGAGTACGGGTGGGGCCGGTCGGGGTGCCTTGCTGTCCTTTGCTTACAGTGTCGGGCTCGGCTTGCCGTTTGTGCTCGCCGCGCTGGGCGTGGAGCGTGCCTTCCAGGCGTTTGCGTGGGCACGACGTCACGCCCAGACGGTAATGCGGGTCGGCGGATTGCTGCTGATAGTCGTCGGACTGCTCGAGGTGACTGGACTGTGGGCGCGACTGATCGTCGAGCTACAAGTGTTGGTGGCGAACTGGGAGCTGCCATTGTGAGGCTGTCACATCACGTGCAGACCCGTGCAGACCGCGTGGCAATCACCGGCCTGCTGATGCTGACTCTCGCCTCGGTGGGTTGCGCTCCCACGAATGCCCCTGACCGAGCGGGCGCCCCGTCAGCCGTAGCGGGATCCCCGTCGGCCTTGTTCGAAGCGAACGACACCGGATTCAACGGGACCGTGCTCGATCCGCCTCTGCCCCGACCGGACGTGGCGCTGCGTGACACTCAGGGGGACCGGTTCGATCTCGACGAGCGGCCGCCTGACGAGGTGACGGCTCTCTTCTTCGGGTTCACGAACTGCGAAGACATCTGCCCCACCACGATGGCCGACCTGGCCGCTGCCCGACGTGCTTTGCCTGCCGCGGTCCAAGACAAGGTCGTCGTCGTGGTCGTCACCGTCGATCCGCACCGCGACTCGCCAGAGGTGCTGCGACGCTGGCTCGACAGATTCGACCAGGACTTCGTCGGCCTCATCGGCGGCAACAACCGGAGCCGTCGGGCCGAGCGTTCCCTCCTCGCTCCGGTCAGCCACGCAAAGCCAGGGCAGGCAAGCCACCACCACGAGCACGGCACCGCAAAAGCGCAGACCGGTGACTACGAGGTGGAGCACGGCGGCACCGTCTACGTGTTCGGACCCGCCGACCAATCATTGATCTACACCGGCGGCACCACGCCGCAGCAGTACACAAAGGATTTCACCAGGCTGCTGGACGCGCGCTGATTTTCGGCGCGGAGCCCGGGCGATCATCGGCACCCGGGCCCCTGGCCGCTATTTGCTGCCGCCGAGGAGGTCTTCCATGGTGGAGATCTCGGCTTCCTGGGCGTCGATGATCGTCTGCGCGAGCGCCTTGGCGTCGGTGTTCTCGCCGTCCTGCACCTCGGTCTTGGCCATCTCGACAGCGCCTTCGTGGTGCTCGGTCATCATCTCCAGCCATAGCTGGTCGAACTCGGGTCCGGATGCGTCATCGAGGCTTTGCATGTCTTCGGCCGTCATCATGCCCGGCATACCCCCGCCCATATCGCCGTGATCCATGCCGCTCATGGAGCCCATGCTTGTGTCAGGGACCGGTTCGTCCCAGGCTTCGAGCCAGCCGCTCATCGTGTCGATCTCTGGCTGTTGAGCATCCTTGATCTGGTTGGCGAGCTCGACTACCGCGGCGTCTGCGCCCATGCTGATCGCCATATCGGCCATCTCGATGGCTTGGGCGTGGTGAGAGATCATGTCTGTCGCGAACGAGACATCCATGTCGTTGTGGGCATCGGCGTCCGAGGAGCTGCTCGATGAGCTGGGGGTGGAATCGTCGCTGGCACAGGCGACGAGAAGAGCGAGGAGAGGGACCAAGACGAGAGCACTGAGGCGTCGTCGAACATGTGATTGCATAGTGAGACCTTCCGTCGTGAAGCGAGAATGTTCGAATGTTGTAGCTGAAACCTGCGATCGAGGGCCTGGCAGACTCCGCCGGCCAGGGCCGATCAGGTTCGGGAAATGCACAATCGGGTGAGGGACGGCGTCAGGACCCAAGCTGCGGTTGTGGCCCGGGGGCCTCTTCGATGCCAAGGCTTCGCTGGAAGGGTCAGATTTCTCGCCCGCTTCTTGACCCGGAAGTGTCCGAGCAGCGGCAACGTCAGGCCTGCGACCACCACCGCCATGCAGACAACGACCAATGGGTGTCCGGGGAGAGCCGCCAGCTCAATGTCCGAGCTGAGGCTGTCCGGACCGACCGCGGGCTCGAGTCTTTCGACGGCATCGCTGTGGCCGCTCATGGATTCCGCCGGCGGCATATGCACGGCATGGCCCGTGGCTACGCCGTGCATAAAGAGCACCCCAAACAGGACTGCAACGACGAGCAGACACTGCTTTCCAGGGGACAGAGAACGGATCGGAACCGAGAAGTCCATTGCCTCGATCATAGGTGTCAGTGGTGATACTGGTGTACGACTGCATGACCCTTGCCGCGCGCGATCAGGTAGCGGTTGACCGGCACGGTCACCACGAACGCGATCGCCAGGGCGACAGCCAGGGAGCCCCAGAACAGACCAGACAGGAGCCCGGCGGCCATGGCCCCAGGCACAGCCAAAAGGATGGCGTTGTCGACGATCTCCATCGTCGTGATCGACAAGGTATCGGCCGCGAAGGCCACCTTGACAGCATCGCGCAGGCTCAGCCCAGCACGCAGCACCGGCCGCATCGTCAGCGCATAGCCGAAAACGAACGCCAACGCGACGGCGAGGGCGATGCTCGGCGCATCCGGCCACCCCCACCACGTGGCCAAGACCAAGCCGAGGACCTCACCGATGGCGCACCCAGTCAAGCAGTGCAGGGTCGCGCTCGAGGCAGTGCGCCAGGAGACGGCAGGTGCGTCGTGTTGGTGCCTATGAAAAACGTCATGCACAGCCATGATGGCCTCCCTTTCTTATTGTCTGAGCATATACCCCTAGGGGGTATATGCAAGAGCGCGCGCCAACTTTTTGCAATGGCACGAGGGGGCGGGCCGCGGCTTTCGGTTAGGTGGCCTCGACGTCGTAAGGCGCCAGCTCGTCTTTGTCCAGCGGCCGGTGACCTGCTCGCTGGGGGCTCTCATCGTCGAGATCGTCGAGCAAATGTTTTTGCACCAGCGCCTTGGGGCTGAGATCCCGGAGATCAATGTCTTTGAACTCGGGTCCGAGCTCGTCTGCGAGTTGCGAGCGCGCGTTGGTGGCCAACTGCCGCACGGTGCGCAGCATCTTGCCGGCCTGGCGGGCGACCTCGGGCAGGCGGTCCGGTCCGAAGATGAAGACTGCGGCCACCAGGAGCATCAAGATCTCGCCCCAGCCGATTTCATCGAGCACGGTTCAAGCCTGACACATCCCAGCATGTCTAGCGCCCGAACTCCGACTCCGAGCGGGCCGCGTCAGCGACCCGCGGGAGCGAGGCCCAGCTGCATGCCGGCGAGCCCACGACCCTTGGAGACCAAGCCCTCGGCAATGGAGGTGAGCGCCTCGGCAGCAGGCGTGTCCGGGGCGTCGAGGACGAGAGGGCGGCCGGCGTCGCCACCTGCGCGCAGCCTCAGATCGAGAGGGATGTGCCCCAGCAGCGGAACGTCGTAGCCGAATCTGGCCGTCAACGTCTTCGCCACGGCCTCGCCGCCACCCGTGCCGAAGACGTCGATTTGGTGCTCAGGTCCGCAGTGGGGACACACCAGATAGCTCATGTTCTCGACGACACCCACGACGCGCTGGTGCATCATCGACGCCATCGTGCCGGCGCGCTCGGCCACCTCAGCGGCTGCAGCCTGCGGAGTCGTGACCACGAGGACCTCCGAGTTGGGCAGTTGCTGACCCACTGACATGGCCATGTCGCCAGTGCCGGGAGGCAGGTCGAGGAGCAGCACATCGAGGTCGCCCCAATAGACGTCAGTCAGCATCTGCACGAGTGCACGATCGAGCATGGGACCGCGCCAGGCCACCACCTGGTCGCGGCGCGGCTTGAGCATGCCGATGCTGACCACGCTCAACCCCAGCGCGGGAACCGGCATGATCATGTCTTCGACCTGGGTGGGGCGCTCGTCGGCGACACCGAGCATCGCTGGGATGGAGTGCCCGTAGATGTCCGCGTCGAGAATGCCGACCCTGCGACCGGTTCTGGCCATCGCCAGAGCCAGATTCACTGTCACCGATGACTTGCCGACGCCGCCCTTGCCCGAGGCGATGGCAAACACCTTGGTCAGCGAGTCCGCCCGGGCGAACGGGACCTCCTTGGCCGCCTGACCACCGCGCAGGGTCTGCTGAAGTTGCTGGCGCTGCTCGGTCGACATCACGTCGAGGATCACGCTCACGCCGGTGACTCCAGCCACCGAGCTGACCGCACCCGTGACATCGCGCGTCAGGGTCTCCTTCATCGGACAACCGGAGACGGTCAGCAAGATGGTCACGCTGACAGCACCGCCTGAGGCGATGTCGATATTGCTCACCATGCCGAGCTCGGTGATGGGGCGCCTGATCTCGGGGTCGTTGACGGTGGCCAGGGCAGCCTGAATAGGCTCGAGCAACGGGACGGTCATGTCTCCAGGCTACGTGGCGCCCTGCGGGTCAAGGCCGGTTGGTCACCAATGTCACTCGGCCTCGGCCCGCCCGCCTCCGCGCGTTCGTCGAGGTCGGCCAGCAGCGACCGCAGCTCTGATCGCACGAAGTCACGCGTGGCCACCTCACCGATAGCCATCCGCAGCGCCGCCATCTCACGGGCCAGGAACTCCATGTCGGCGTGGGCCCGCGCATTCGCCTCACGGTCCTGCTCGAGGTTGACCCGGTCACGGGCCTCCTGCCGGTTGGCGGCGAGCAGGATCAACGGCGCCGAGTAGGACGCCTGGAGGCTCAGCATGAGCGTCAAGAAGATGAAGGGATAGACGTCCCATTTGGTGCCTTCGAGCCCGAAAATGTTCCACAGCACCCACGCCACGATGATGACGGTCATCACGACGAGGAAGGTGCCGGTGCCGAGGAACCGCGCGATCCGCTCCGACGATCGGCCCAGGGCCTCGGGGTCGTAGCTGCGCTGAGGCAGCAGCTTGCGTCGGGTGTCTCGAGGTACGTCGAGCCGCTTTGCCCGCGAGCCACGGCTCACCAACTCACGGCGCTCGTCACGCACGTCGTCACGGGCCATGGCACACCGGCCTCAAGGCGACCAGGTCACGCACGTTCGGACACCGGCTCGTTGTGGCGCTCTCGCCAGTCCTGCGGCAGGAGGTGGTCGATCACGTCGTCGACTGTCACCACGCCCAGCAGGTGACCGTCTTCGTCCACGACCGGGCTGGCAACCAGGTTGTATGCCGCGAGCAGCCGAGTCACCTCATCGAGTGCCGCCTCGGCGCGCAATGGCTCGATGTCGTTGTCGATGACACCCGAGACCAGGGAGGAGGGCGGCTCGCGGAGCAACCGCTGGAAGTGGCCGACGCCGAGGAACCGGCCAGTCGGTGTCTCGAGCGGTGGTCGACATACATAGACCATCGCTGCCAGCGAGGGGCTCAGCTCGGAGTTGCGAATCCGGGCCAGCGCCTCGGCAACGGTCGCATCGTGCGGCAGGATCACCGGGTCGGTGGTCATCAAGCCGCCAGCGGTGTGCTCCTCATACGTGAGCAGCCGGCGTACGTCCTCCGCCTCGTCGGGTTCCATGAGGCGCAGCAGCCGTTCGGCGGTCTCGGGCGACAGGTCCGCGATGAGGTCGGCCGCGTCGTCTGGCGACATCTCTTCCAAGATGTCGGCGGCACGCTCAAGCTCGAGCTGGCCGAGGATCTCGACCTGGTCGTCTTCGGGAAGCTCTTCGAGCACGTCGGCGAGGCGCTCGTCGTCGAGGGCGCTCGCGACCTCGAGCCTGCGTTTGGGCGACAGGTCATGGATGACGTTGGCCAAGTCGGCAGGACGCAGGGTGTCGAGTGCGGCCAGCAGGTGCGCGGCCCCCTGGCTGGTCTCGGGGGCAGTCAGTCCGCTCACCTCCGACCACTCGACGACCCGGGTCTGTCCCTTGCGCCCAAAGCGCTTGGCCCCCGCCTGCACTGCGACTCGCGAGAGCAGCCAGTCACGGGTGCGGGCCTGCTCCATGGCGATGTCGTAGACGGTGCCGCTTGCGCCGGTTTCTTTGAGGGTCACGGTGCGGTCAAGCAGCTCGCCCAGCACCAACGTCTCCCCGCTTCGCTGTTCGAATCGGCGCATATTGACCAGACCAGTGGTGATCACCTGGCCGGAATCCACGCTGGTAACCCGGGTCATCGGCACGAAGATGCGCCGGCGGCCGAGCACCTCGACGACGAGGCCCAGCACCCGAGGTTGCTTGTTTTCCGCGCGCACGGCCGCCACGACGTCACGGACTTTGCCGACCTGATCGCCATTGGGATCGAAGACCAGCATGCCCGCGAGCCGGGCGACGAAGACACGGGTTGGGGCGACACTCACGATGAGAGATTACCGCGTGACCGCTCGCAACTAGGCTGCTGACCATGCCCGCTGAACAGCTGACTTATGAGGTGGTCGACGTCTTCACCGACCGCGCCTTCGCCGGGAACCCGTTGGCGGTGGTCTACGGCACGCAGAGCTTCTCCGATAGCCAACTGCTCGCCTTGGCCATGGAGTTCAACCTCTCGGAGACGACCTTTCCCCAGCCGTTGACCGACGCCGATCGAGCCAAGGGCGTTGATTACGGGGTGCGGATCTTCACTCCGGCTGGAGAGCTGCCCTTCGCCGGCCATCCCACCCTGGGCACGGCGTGGGCGCTCCGTCAGCGTGGCCTGATCGGGGTTGGCGCACGCGTGCAGTCCTGCGGAGCGGGCTTGATCGGCGTGGACGTCCCGGCAGATCCCCAGGGCTTGGTGTCGCTCACCGCCACACCTCGAGACGCTGCCCGCGAACTGCAGGAGGGTCAACGCGACGAGGTGGCCTCAGCTGTCGGCGCCGGCCGAGGCGACATCGTGGGCTCTACCTATCTGGCGGGTTGCGGACTCACCTGGGCGTACCTGAGGGTCACCCCAGACGCCGTGGCGCGAGCCCGACCCTCGTCGCGGCGAATGCCTGAGATGGACCTCGGCCAGGACTCGCTCGTCGATCCGCTCGAGGGTGTCTGCGTGTATGCCGTCTCGGACGCCGAGGCGGCTGCGGCGCCTCGCGCCGGTGATGCGCTGGCCGACCTCAACGTCAACGCCAGGGTCTTCGTGCCCGGCTTGAGCATCCCCGAAGACCCGGCGACGGGTTCCGCCGCTGTCGGGCTCGGGCTCGCCCTGGTGGCGGCGGGGATGGCAAGGCCGGATGGTCAGACGTCATACCGGATCACGCAGGGGACCGACATGGGACGCCCGTCGCTGCTGCTCGGGACGGTCGAAGCGCAAGGTGGTGTAGGCGTTCGCTGCCACGTAGCGGGCCGGGTCGTCGCGGTGGCAAGCGGCACCATCGCCGTCCCGCCAGAACGGTCTTAGCCCGCCGGGTCAAGACAACGGGCGGCCGTGGTGGCCGCGGCGGTGCAACACCCGAGGAGGCTTGCCGGCTGTCGTCGCCGAAGTGGCGACCGGGGCGGCGCGGTGATGCGTCGAGTCGTAGCTGCCCGGACGCTCGCCGACGTCACCCGTGGGAGTGAGGCGGTAGATCCGGAAGCGCGCCTCCGGTGCCCAGCGCCGCGGAGCGTCCTCGGGGTCACGCAGGTTGAGCCTGGATTTGGCCAGCGCACTGCTGGCTGCCGACCAGTCCGGGTCGTGCGGTCTCACCTCATGGGCCTTGACCGCGAAGCTGATCAGCCGGTGGACGTCGTCCTTGCTGCGCACGAGGACCCAAGCGGTGGCGCCGTCGGCGAGGCCAGGATCGGGTTGCTCGGTGTTTGCTCCGAGCTGCTCGAACGCCTCACGTTCGGCTGAGGTGGTGACGTCGGGGACTCTGGTGAGCACATACGCATTCCCTTCAAGCCAGACGTGCCACAGCGCCCGACCTCCCGGAGACTGCGGCGTATAGACCCAGATCAGGCCGGACTTTTTCATGGCCTCGTCGATGAGGGCGCGGCTCGACGCCTCGTCGGTTGATGGCTGATTCGCCTTGACAGTGTCCCCGTCGTCATGACCCACTCCGAAAGCGTGCCACACCGGTCGACAAAGATGGCGGGGTGACAGACCTCCGTTCCCGGACTCAGGCGCCTGCCGCAACCACTTGGGCGCTGTTGGCCGTCGGAGTCGTCGCCGTGTCCTTGTCTGGACCGTTGATGGCGGCAGCGACGGCGGTACCGGCCATAGCCATGGCTTTTTGGCGCAGCGGCCTCGGAGCAGTGGCTCTCGTCGGCCCGGCGATCGCTCGCCGAGACGAGTTGCGCCAGCTCAGCCGAGCCCAGGTGAGGCAGAGCTGCCTGGCCGGCGTCACGCTCGGCGCGCACTTCGCTGCCTGGGTGTCGTCGCTCACCTACACCTCCGTTGCCTCAGCCACTGCTTTGGTGTGCCTCCAGGCGGCGTGGGTGGTGCTGTTCGCCCGGCTGCAAGGGGAGCGGTCGAGCGGGCGGGTATGGACGGGTCTGGCCGTGGCGCTCGCCGGGGTGCTCGTCGTCTCCGGAGTGGACTTCACGATCTCCAGTCGCGCCTTAGTGGGGGACGGGTTAGCGCTGCTAGGCGGCGTCTTCGCCGCCGCCTACACCATCGCGGGAGGCAAGGCTCGGGAGGACATGAGCACGACGGCATACACCTCGATCTGCTACGGCGTCAGCGGTTTGGTGCTGCTGGCAGGCGCCCTGATCGGGGGGGTGCAGCTATGGGGTTACGACGCCGAGAGCTGGCTGCTTATCATCGCCGTCACCGTGGTGGCTCAGCTGCTCGGACACTCCGTCTTCAACCACCTGCTCTCAACCATCAGCCCCACGGTCGTTTCCCTGACGATTCTGCTCGAAGTGCCGGGCGCCGCCTTGCTGGCGGGGTTACTGCTCGGTCAAGCGCCACCGCTCGTCGCGTACGGCGGGCTGGCTCTGATCTTCGCCGGACTTGCCCTCGTCGTCAGGGCCAGGTCGCGCGACGCTGACAACTCGCGAGAAGCCCCCTTCGACTGAGCCTGAGCGACGCGGCAGCGCACTGCGAAAATCTCTCCACCTTGTATGTTGAGCAACGTCGAAGACTGCGAGCAACCGGCTAGGACTCGCAGACCACAACAGAGGGTCCGCAGAGTCCACCGGATCTTCGAACATGACGAGGTGACGATGACAGACGAAGTGGCGGGCGATCAGCCCGAAGGCCGCAGAGGCAAACAAGGCAGAGGTCAAGGTGTAGGCGGCCAAGGCGGCCAAGGCGGCCAAGGCGCCCGAAAGGGACCGGGGCGCAACCAGGGCGCCGGTGGCCCTGGCGGCGGTGCGGGCGGTGGCGGAGGCGGACAGCTTCGCGCCGAGGTGAAGGAGCTCGGGCGTCGAGTCGCGAAGCTCGAGTCCGACATCCAAGAGTTGCGCCAAGGTGATGCATCCCGCTGACCCGCGCCGACCCCCGCTGACCCGCGCCGACCCGTACTGATCGCGCTGACCCGCGCTGATCGCGGCATGGCGACCGCCCGTGTAGAAATTTTGAGGTCAGCATGCGGTCCGGCGGTCACACTGGAGGAGCGGGCTTGCGGCTGCCTCACGTGGGCGACAGTTGACGTGGCAAACTCCCGCTTATGACGACTCCCTCACGGATGCCCGAGTTCCCGAGCGGTCTGCCCATCGGCACCTACCCCACGTACGCCAAGGCCCAGGAGGCGGTCGACTATCTGTCCGACCATGAGTTCGCGGTCGAGAACGTGGCCATCGTCGGCACTGAGCTGCGTCTGGTCGAGCAGGTCACCGGACGTTTGACGCGCGGCAAGGTAATCGGAGCAGCGGCGCTGACCGGAGCCTTGTGGGGCCTCTTCATCGGGACTGTCGTGATGTTGTTCGGCGGGTCCGAGGTGTCGCTGTTGTTGCCCTTGTTGACCGCACTCGTCGGCGCCGCCTTCGGGGCAGCGTCTGGCTGGGCCGCCTACGCCGCGACCGGGGGCAAGCGCGACTTCACATCCCACACAGGCGTGGTCGCGACGTCGTACGAAGTGCTGTGCAAATCCGCGGTCGCCGACGAAGCGCGCAACCTGCTCGGTCACCTGGCATTGCGCGACGGCTGATGGAGGACGTCGCGCCCGAGGTCTGGTTGGTCCGCCACGGGGAGACCGTATGGAGCCGGTCGGGCCAACACACGGGCGTCACCGACCTGGCGCTGACACCAACGGGAGAGCAAAAAGCAAGAGCGTTGGCACCGTTGCTCGCCAGCGTGGACTTCGACCGCGTCCTTTCGAGCCCGCTGCAACGGGCCCGTCGCACTGCGGAACTCGCCGGTCTGGCTGCTGTCGAGCTGTGCGACGAGCTCGTCGAATGGCGCTACGGCGACTACGAGGGCGTCACCACAGTCGACATCCGCAAGACTCGGCCCAGCTGGTCAGTGTGGTCGGATGGTGCGCCGAATGGGGAGTCTCCTGAGGAGGTGTCTGCTCGCGTCGACGCGGTGATCGAACGCTGCCGGACTACGGGAGGACGCACACTGCTGGTGGCCCATGGCCACGTGCTCAGGTCTCTAGCTGTCCGGTGGATCGAGCAACCCATCGCCTTGGGTGCCCGCCTTCCCCTCGAGACCGCCAGGGTCAGCGTCATGGGCTACGACCGCGGCGTCCCGACCTTAGAACGCTGGAATTCAGAGGCCTGACTGGTCGCCCAATGTCCATGCTGCCCCGTTCGCCGCCCACCAGACCCCCCATTCGGTCAGAGTGTCGGTCAACCCCGGCGACGTGTCGAGGGCGGCCAGCTCGACTTGCGTCACCCAACGCGCGTCGACGGCATCGTCTCCGGCGGCGATCAGCTGGGCAGCCGGGTCAGCGGGCGTCGCGTAAAAGTCCGTGACCACGTAACAAACGCTCTCGTCAGGGTGGTGGCAGCCGTCGGCGGCTTCGGTGTCGTCGGCCATGAGTTCGATGCATCCGGCAACCTCGCCGACCGAAACCGCCAGACCGGTCTCCTCGAGAACCTCCCGGCGCACAGCGTCGGTGAGGGACTCTCCGCCCTCGACACGACCGCCGGGGATCGACCAGAGGCCCGCCGCTGGAGCGTGGCCACGGCGGACCACGACGATGCGTCCACTGCCGTCGCGGACGAGCGCTCCCACACACCGAACCCGTCTCACGATTAGTACGTTACCGGCGGGTGACGCCCTTGACCCGGAGCATCGATCACCACCACGGTGGACCTCATGCACTCACCCTTGACCGTGGTCGGACCACACGACATGGCGGCGAACGTCGGCCGGGTAGGCGCGCCGCTGTGGACGCCGTGGCCGATGCCCGACGGATGGGCATGCGCCGGGTTTGCGCACACCGCTGGCACGGCCCGGCCATCGACCGTGACGAGTTGGAATGCGCAAGACCCCTTCGGTGATCCGACGGAGATCCTGTTTGTGTGCGAGGAGGCCGGTGGCGGGGTGGGCGCGTATCTTGCCGGGTTGCCCCTGGGCTATCCGACGGCCGGGGTGGGAGTAGGTCCGCCACACGCGCGCTTCGACGTCGCCGGCCACGTGGTGTCGCTGTGGGCGATCGACGGGGAGGCTACTCTTCCCAGCCTTGACGAGACTGAGGCTCCTCTGGTCGGCGGCGATCGAGCAGTGTATGCCGGTGAGGCGGCCGGCCGTTGGTTGTGGGTCATCGTGTATCCAGCTGAGGCGGGCGTGATCGTCATACAGCCTCTCAGCTTGGTGGATGCCCACACGCTGGGGGCCGAGCTGACCTTGCTGCCCCTGTCGGAGATGTCACCGCGCCTGGTCCTTGCGGCGGCTGGAGGGCCATAGGCTGTCGGCCGTGCGGATCGACCTCCATACCCACTCGACAGCATCGGACGGCACTCAGAGTCCCGGCGATGTGATGGCCGCTGCGGTTGCCGCCGGACTCGACGTGATCGCGTTGACCGACCACGACTCGGCAGCCGGTTGGAGTGAGGCAGCTGCGGCCGCAGCTGCGCTGGGTGTGGCGCTCGTGCCCGGCATGGAGATCTCGACCAAGCTCGACGGGGCTGGGGTGCACCTGCTCGCCTATCTCCCCGATCCGACCTTCCAGCCTTTCGACGCTGAGCTGTCGCGCATCCTGGCAGGACGCGAGGGTCGCCTCAAAGTCATGATTGAACAGCTGAGAGCTGCGGGACTCGACTTGACCGTCGCCGACGTGCTGGCGCAGGTGGGCCTTGCTCCCGCAATCGGGCGTCCGCACATCGCCGACGCGATGATCGCCAAGGGCATCGTCGCTAGCCGAGACCAGGCCTTCGGGCACTGGCTCAGTGTCGGGATGCCGGGGTATGTCGAGAGGTACGCCACGGCCTTGACGGAGATGATCGGGCTGGTCAATGCTGCTGGCGGAGTGGCCGTCATAGCGCACCCGTGGGGCCGCGGCAGCCGGCGCGTGCTCGACGCCGACACCGTGGCTGACCTCAAGGAGGCCGGCTTGGCCGGCATCGAGGTCTATCACCAAGATCACAGCCCCGACGACCGCATGCAGCTGCGAGCTCTGGCGGCCGATCTCGATCTCATCGTCACGGGGTCCAGTGACTTCCACGGTGACGGCAAGGTCGATCACGACCTCGCATGCAACCTGACGCCCGACGACCAGCTAGAGCGGTTGCTCACAGCCGCCGCCGCCAGCGCAAAAAAGTCGGGTCGGCGTACGCCACCCGTGGTTGGTCTATGAGCGCGCTCGTCAACGCGACGCTGCTCGCCGAGGTGATGATCACGCTGTTCGTGATCATGGACCCGCCCGGCGCAATCCCACTCTTCTTGAGCCTCACCCATGGCTTGTCCCCGAAGATGCGAAGGCGTGCGGCCTGGCAGGCGGTGCTTGTCGCCTTCTGCGTCATCGTCGCCTTTGCGTTGTTCGGGCGTGAGATCCTTGCCTACCTCCATATCTCGTTGCCTGCGCTGAAGTGCGCGGGCGGGCTGCTGCTCCTGTTGGTGGCGCTGGAGTTGCTCACCGGCAACGAGCCCGAGGTCAACGCCACCCGAGACGTCAATGTCGCTCTGGTTCCCCTCGGCACGCCACTGTTGGCCGGGCCTGGCGCGATTGTCGCCACCATGGTGTTTGCTGAGCGCGTAGATGAGGTGCCGGACTTCGCCGCCGTGGCGCTCGGGGTTATCGGGGTGCATGCGGTGATGTGGGCGACGCTGCGCTATTCGACGTTGGTCTTGCGCCTCATCAAAGAAAGCGGCATCACGCTGGTCACGCGTATCTCAGGTCTGCTCCTGTCTGCGATCGCCGTCCAGCTGGTCGCCGACGCGGTGCGTGCCTTCATCGCCGGTGAGGGCTAATCGGGAGGTTGATCGATGACTGGTGAGGGCGAGCGTCAACTCGGCTTCGAGGGGATGCCCAGGAGCCTGCTGCAGGCAGCGCCGTCACGCCTTGCGACATACCAGGATTGCCCTCGGCGTTATCGGCTCAACTATTTGGACCGGCCGGCACCACCCAAGGGCCCGGCCTGGGCGCACAATTCCTTGGGCGCGGCTGTGCACACCGCGCTCGCCAACTGGTGGAAGTTACCGGTGGAGCAACGGACGGTCGCAGCGGGGGGACGCCTGCTCGACGACTCCTGGCTCGTTGCCGGATTCCAAGACGACGGACAGCGGGAGGCGGCCCGCGGCCGGGCGCGGGCGATGGTGCAGACGTATGTCGCTCGGCTCAACCCCCGCTTCGAGCCGATCGGTGTCGAGCGCACCGTGGCTCTCAAGACCGACCATGCAGCACTCTTCGGCCGAGTGGACCGGATCGACGAGCGCGGCAGCCAGGGGTTGGTGATCGTCGATTACAAGACCGGTCGCCACCTGCTCACCGTCGACGACGCACGGACCTCGCTCGCGCTGGCTGTCTACGCTGCAGCCGCTGAGCGGACCCTGCGCCGCCGTTGCCGCCGGGTCGAGTTGCATCACCTGCCGACGGGAGAGGTGCTGGTGTGGGAGCACACCGACGCTGGATTGGCTCGCCATGTGGGCCGGGCTGACTCGCTGGCTGCGGAGATCGCCGAGCTGGATGAGCGCTACCGCGCCGGGGTGGGCGCTGCCGAGGCCGACTCGATGTATCCGACCAACGTCGGTGCGATGTGTGGCTGGTGCGACTACAACCGTTCCTGCCCCTCGGGCGCCGCCGTTGCCCCGCCCCGCGTCCCCTGGGCAGGGCTCGACGAGGCAGTGCCTCCGTGAGGACGCGGCGATGCCTAGCTGAGGACCTGACGCTGCCTAGCTGAGCCAGATTCGGGCCAAGGAATCGCGGGTCTCAGCCGGATTCTCGAGCGCCGGTTCATGTGCTGCGTCGGGTATCACCACGACTCGGGTGCCGAGTGATTTAGCCAGCCCAGCTTGGATCTCGTGTGGCCAGGCCTCGTCGTCCTCGCCCCTGACGACGGCGATCGGCAGGTCGAGGGCTGTTAGCTCCGTGCTGCGGTCAGGCGTTTCGGCCAGGGCATGGCACATCGCGACGAGTGACTCGGGGGAGCTGGACAAGAAGCGGCGGTGGAGGAACTCTTCGGTCTCGTCGTCATGTTCCTGCTCGCCGCCGCCACCATAGACCGCCTCAAGACCGTCGCGTTCGATGGCTGCGGCCAGGGCTAGACGCTCCTGACCGTGGGGACCTTCGATGGCGCCCGGCCCTGAGCACAAGAGCGTGAGACTGGCCCAGCGCTCCGGCGCGGCGATGGCTGCGGCAGCTGCCACCAGACCACCGAAAGAGTGGCCGACGAGGTGTACCCTCTCCGCCGTACTGAACAATGCTTCGGCGACCGCAGCGGCATCGGCCGCCCAGCCCTGGAGTGACAGGTCGTCGCCCGATGAGGCTGGGGTCTCGAACTGTCCCCGCTGGTCGAATGTCGCTGCCGACCAGCCGGACTCGGCCAGCAAGGGCAGCAACTCGGCGAAGTCTTCCTTCGAGCCGGTGAATCCCGGCAGCAGGAGCGCGTTCCCGCGCGGCAGTGACGTGTCGGAGGGGATGCAGAGGAGAGCCGCAAAGGTGCCGCGGTTTGTTTCGATGTCCTCGCGTCGGGCTGAGGAGGGGTTCACGCTGCCTCGTCGTCTCATCGTCCGCGCCTCGCGATGCGTTCGGTGAGACGGCGGGGGCTCAGGTGCGAGATCGCCACAATGGTCTTGTAACGCTTGCTGGGGATCGAGACGGCCTTGCCTCGACGTAGGTCCCGCAGCGCGGCCCGCACCACGTCGTCAGCGTTCAACCACATCCAGTCTGCGGTGTTTTCCATGTCCGCGTGCATGCGTTGGTGGAACTCGGTCCGGACGAACCCGGGACACAGCGCCATCACCCGCACGCCCTTGCGGCGATAGCGGACGTTGGCCCAGGAGCTGAAGCTGGTTACCCAGGCCTTGTGGGCGCCGTAGGTGCCCCGCGGGAAGAATCCGGCGACGCTGGAGACGTTGATGATGTCGCCGCGACCCGCGGTGAGCATCTCGCCGAGGCTGGCCTGGGTGAGCCGCATGACAGCCGTCACCATCACGTCCAGTCCGGCCTGCTCGGCATCGAGGTCGGTGTCGTGAAACGGCTTGTTGACGCCGAAGCCGGCGTTATTGACCAGTATGTCGAAGGGCTCCTTGCGCAGGCGCCCCTCGACGAGCTGCGTCTGCTCCAGATCGCTCAGATCGGCCCGCAATATTTCGCAGTCGACGCCGTAGGCGGTGCTGAGTTCGTCCCCCACGTGCTGCAAGCGATGCTCGTCGCGAGAGACCAGCACGAGGTCATGCCCCTCCGACGCCAGAGCGTGAGCGAACGCATATCCGATACCCGCAGTCGGGCCGGTGATCATCGAAAGAGGCACCGCGTAAGCATCCTTGAGCCTTGGGCCTTACGCAAACGCGACATGACTCACAGATGGGGATATCGCAGAAGGCGGTGGCGCTGACGACCCTCGCCGAGGTAGCCAACGTCGAGGCCCAGGTAGCCACCGTCAACGCTCACGTAGTCAACGCCGGAGCCGCGAGGCTACACGTAATCGCAGCTCGGCGGCTTAAGATGTCGGCCGTGCCATCATTTCGCGCGCCGACATCAAAGGGCAGCGAGCAGCCACGCCGGCTCCTTGCTGTGGGCGGAGCCGCGGTGATCATGGTGGTCTCCGTCGGCGGAGCACTGGGTCTGGTGCCCGGCGTATCGGCGCGACAACCCTCGAGCGTGCTGGCCGGCGACGAGCGCCTGGCGCCGACTGATGCTGAGCAGTCCCTCAACGCTGACGGGGGAGCCGAGACCGGCACTACATCAACCTCCGACGGTTGGCTGACGGTCGAGGATGCGCCCACGGTCGGTTCTGACACCGATCCGGCAGTCGACGGGTCTGAGACGGATGATCCGGAGGTCGACGGGTCTGACACCGATCCCGAGGGCGACGGGTCTGACACCGATCCCGAGGGCGAGCCTGCCAACCGCGCCGAGAGTTACTCATTGCCAGCAGGGTCTGGTGAGGGCGAGCGAATCGTCTATGACATCAGTGAGCAGCACACCTGGCTCGTCAGTGCCGATAACACGGTGGTTCGCGATTATCCGGTGTCAGGGGGCCGAGACGAGAGCCTGCTCGATCCCGGCAGCTATGCCGTCTACTCCAAGTCGCGCCACGCCGTAAGCTTCGATTTGCGCGAGACTATGAACTACATGGTGCGCTTTTCCCATGGCGATTCCGCGCCGATCGGCTTTCACGACGTACCGGCTCTCGAGGGCGGACGTCTGATTCAGACCCGCGACGAACTCGGTGTTCCTCGATCCGCTGGCTGCATCAGGCAATGGATCACCGACGCTCGGGCGCTGTGGCAGTTTTCCGACATCGGTACGACGGTCGTCGTCAAAGCCTGAACCTTCGTTCAGTCATTCGCGTCGGACTGAGCTTGACCTGACTCCGACACTGCCTGGCCGCTCCGCCTGCGAGTACGACTGCGGCTGCGGCGTTTGCCCGCACTACCGGAGGCGCCACCCGGTGCGGCGTCCCCACTGGTCGCCGCGGGACTAGCGGAGCTGACCGCTCGACCTCTGCGCGATGAGTCGGTGCCGGACTTGCGATCCTGCTGCCTGCCGCCCTTGCTGTAACCAGCGCCCTCGCGGCTGGTGCTCGGCCGGCTGGTGCCCTGGCGGCTGGTGCCCTTGGCCCCCTCAGTCGTGGCGCCGGGTTTGGAGGCGGCTCCTGGCAGGCGGCCGACCGTGCCGGCGGAGATTCCCTGGTCATGGAACAGGTGCTCGCTGGTCGAGTACGTTTCCTGCGGCTCGTCATACGGCAGATCGAGCGCCTTGTTGATGACCTTCCAACGGGTGACGTCGGCCCAGTCGACGAAAGTGATGGCGATGCCGGTGGCACCGGCCCGACCCGTGCGTCCGATGCGGTGGACATACATCTTCTCGTCCTCGGGGCAGGTGTAGTTGATGACGTGGGTCACCCCCTCGACATCGATTCCGCGGGCCGCGACGTCCGTCGCCACGAGGATCTGGATCTTGCCCTCCCGGAACTTTTTCAGAGCACGCTCGCGGGCGACCTGGGCCATGTCTCCATGCAAGGGTGCCGCCGGGAAGCCTCGCTCCATCAAATCTTCGGCGATGCGTTGGGCTTGCCGCTTGGTGCGGGTGAAGATGATGGAGAGGCCGCTGTTCTCGGCTTGCATGACCCGGGCGATGATCTCGGGCTTGTCGAGGTCGTGGGCGACGTACACGAATTGAGCGGTGGCGGGCACCGTCTGGGCATCGGTGGCGGATTCGGCTCTGACGTTGATGGGGTGCCGCATATGGGTGCGGGCCAAGGTGACGACCTCACCGCGCATGGTCGCCGAGAACAGCATGGTCTGTCGCAGCTCAGGCGTCTTGGCGATCAGCCGCTCGACATCGGGGAGGAATCCCAGGTCGAGCATCTCGTCCGCCTCGTCGAGCACGAGCACCTTGACGTGCGAGAGGTCCAGCGACCTGCGGGACGCGAGGTCAAGGAGGCGCCCAGGGGTTCCCACCACGACGTCGACGCCTGACTGGAGGGCATCGAGCTGCGGTTCGTAGGGCACACCGCCATACACGGTCAGAGTGCGAGTGCCACGCAGCTTGCCAGCGAGGCTGAGGTCGCCTGACACCTGCAATGCGAGTTCGCGAGTGGGAGCGATGATCAACGCCTGAGGTTTGCCGGGAGCCACCAGCTCGTCGAAGTCGATGTCGGTGGGCGAAATGACGCGCTGGAGGATGGGTATTGCGAAGGCCAGCGTCTTGCCGGTGCCGGTGCGCGCCTGACCGATCACGTCGGTGCCCACCAGGGCGATCGGCAGGGTCATCTCTTGGATGGGGAAGGCTTCCGTGATGCCGTCAGCGCGGAGCGCCTCGACGATCTGTGGCAAGACTCCGAGGTCTGCAAACGTAGACAGAACAATTCTCGATTCTTCATGGTGTGGAGCCGATTGGTTGGTGCCAGGGTGGTCATTGCGGGATGAGTGCCTCACCGCGCAGCGGGCTCCGTGTAAGCCAGTCTATCGGTCGGCCCCCACAAACCGGTGGCTACTCTTCACTGCATGACCGACAAGTCATCAGATCTTCCGTTGTCCGGCCCTCCCTCGGCTGGCGATCCGGCTGGCCACGCAGTAGCCGATGAAGCAGGAAACCCGGCCGCCGGGCCAGCGGCAACCGCTCTTGCGGACCCGTCGTATCGGATCGCTGTGGTGGACTTGCTTGGAGGGCTTGCCTACTCAGAGTTGAGCGCCTTCGAGCGCCTCACCGAAGACGCCGCGCAGGCGCCTTCGCTCGAGGACAAGGTGGCTTTGGCTTCGATGGCGGCGGCCGAGTTCGGACATTTCGAGCGGCTGCGAGACCGGTTGGTCTCCCTTGAGGCGGACCCGTTCGCGGCAATGGAGCCGTTCCATCGGCCGGTCGACGCCTTTCACGAGCACACTGCGCCGGCGGACTGGCTCGAGAGCCTGATCAAGGCGTATGTCGGGGACGGTCTGGCGGCGGACTTCTATCGCGAGATCGCCGCCTACCTCGATGCTGACACGCGTGATCTGATCCTCACCACTCTTGACGACACGGGCCAGTCTTCGTTCGTGGTGGAGCGGGTGCGGAAGGCCATCGAGGCCAACCCCAAGATCGCTGGACGTCTGGCCCTGTGGGCCCGGCGGCTCATGGGAGAGGCGCTGAGCCAAGCCCAACGGGTGGCAGCCGAGCGCGACGCTTTGTCGGCGCTGCTGGTCGGAGGGGTCGACCGTCCCGGCATGGACCTGGCCGCCATTGCGCGCATGCTCGCCCGGCTCAGCGAGACTCATACCGAGCGCATGTCCCGCCTCGGTCTGCAGGCCTAGCATGCGCCACTGACCCCGGGCCTACCTTGCACCACTGACGGCGGACCTACCTCGCCTCATCTGACGCCGGGGCTATAGGCCGGATGCTGTGGCGAGCGGGTCCTCTCGGACCTGCGTCCGGCAGCCATCCGTTTAGGCGCTCCAGTGTGACTGTGACGTCAACATTTGACCTCACAGTGACACTGGCCAGCGATTCGGTGAGCGGGGGCAGGCGGGGCCGGGAGGATTAGGGCTTGGCGCCGAAGCCGACTTTTCGGCCAGTTTCGCCGGAGATCTCGACATAGCCGAGTTTCTGGGTGGGCACGTAGACGGTGCGCCCCTTGGTGTCGCTCAGCACCAGCATGCCGCCGTCGCTCTTGAGCGCCTCGTCGACGGCCTTGTGCACCTCATCAGCGGTGAGGCTGGAGTCGAGGGTGATCTCGCGGTTGACGTGGCTCACGCCGATCTTGACCTCCACGGACAGTCCTCTCGAGTGTTCTCTTCTTGGTCGGGCTCATCTGTTGCCCAGCGACGGTTGACAAGCAGCAGGTAGCTGCCTTCGCAGATGGGATGTAGTCAGCCTAGCGGCAGGCCCAAGACACGGGCGGCAGGCTCAAGGCAGGGGGGCGGCCGAGTCCGCCATGTCAGCCAGCAGATCACCCCGCTGCTCGATTCGGCGTACGACGTCAGCGGCCTCGAAGCGCAGGTCGGCCGCCACGCGGGCGTCCGCCACCTCGTTCCACGTGAGCGGCGTGGACACCGTGGGGCGTGCGACGCCACGCAGCGAATAGGGGGCGACGGTTGTCTTGGCCGCACTGTTTTGGCTCCAGTCGATGAACACCTTGGCTTTGCGCGCTGCCCGATCCATCGACGACAGCACCAGCTCAGGCAGAGCGGCTGCCATCTGGTCGGCCAGCTTCTTGGCGTATGCCGAGGTGCGCTGCGACGAGGCGGGCTCGACCGGCACATAGAGCTGGGCGCCCTTGTTGCCCGAGGTCTTGGCGTAGGCGGTCAACCCGTCCGCTTCGAGCAGATGGCGCAGCGCCAGCGCGACGTTGCAACAGTCGATGATGTCTGCGGGTGGGCCCGGGTCGAGGTCGATCACGAGCAGGTCAGCGGGGAGCGGATCACCGGCATCATCGACGCGCCATTGCGGGACGTGCAGCTCCAGCGCAGCAAGGTTGGCAAGCCAGACGAGCGTTGCCACCGAGTCCGCGACGACATACTCGACGCCGTCGTCACCGTGCTCGGCCATGAAGGTCGTCCGCACCCAGTCAGGGGTGCCGCGCGGCTTGTTCTTCTCGAAGAACGAGCCAGACCCGGTCCCGTCCGGCCATCGCTTGCGGGTCAGGGGACGGTCGGCCAGGTGCGGGAGCAGCGTGTCCGCGACTGCTGCGTAGTAGTCGATCACCTCGCCTTTGGTGAATCCGGCTTCGGGATACAGCACCTTGTCGAGGTTGCTCAGTGTCAAGGAGCGCCCATCCACCTCGACGCCCACCTTGCTGCCGCTCGCCATACGCCAACCCTAAGGTGAGGTGTTGCCACGTGCCGTGTCTGCGCATGGTCCGAATGACGAGACGGCTGACTCCGGGCGACGCGAATCTCAGGGAACATCGATGGAGCCGGATGAGTTGTAGTCCCGTGTGCGACGCGTCCGTCGCTTTCGTCTTTTGCCTTATTTTCGATCGAGGAGAACCCCGTGTCGTTGCCGCCGCTGGTCGAGCCGGCCGCTGAGTTGACCATCGACGAGGTACGCCGCTATAGCCGCCACCTCATCATCCCCGATGTCGGTATGACGGGGCAGAAGCGCCTCAAGAACGCGAAGGTTCTTGTCATCGGCGCCGGCGGCCTCGGCAGCCCCGCCCTGCTCTACCTCGCCGCGGCGGGAGTCGGCACCCTCGGCATCGTCGAGTTCGACGAGGTGGACGAGTCGAACCTGCAGCGCCAGATCATCCACGGACAGAGCGACATCGGCCGCAGCAAGGCCGAGAGCGCGCGCGACTCCGTGCACGAGATCAACCCGCTGATCACGGTCAACCTGCACACCGAGCGGCTGGACTCGGACAACGCGCTGGACCTCTTCCGGCCGTACGACCTGATCCTGGACGGCACGGACAACTTCGCCACCCGCTACCTGGTGAACGACGCCTGCGTGCTGCTCGGCAAGCCGTACGTGTGGGGGTCGATCTACCGGTTCGAGGGCCAGGTCAGCGTCTTCTGGAACGAGCACGGCCCGAACTACCGGGACCTCTACCCGGAGCCGCCGCCGCCGGGGATGGTCCCGTCCTGCGCCGAGGGCGGCGTGCTCGGCGTGCTCTGCGCGTCGATCGGGTCGGTCATGGTGACCGAGGCGATCAAGCTGATCACCGGGATCGGCGAGCCGCTGATCGGACGCCTGATGGTTTACGACGCACTGGAGATGAGCTACAAGACCCTCAAGCTGCGCCGTGATCCCGAGGGCGA
>JACCZJ010000324.1 GCA_013696065.1 Nocardioidaceae bacterium | reverse complement strand
GTCGCGACGTGCCTGGTGGTATGTCGAAAAGCCGCCAGGGTGTGTCCACACCGTGTTGCCCGCTGAGCCGAGCTCGACCGTGACGACGCGGGTCGCGGCGTTGGCCATGAGCTGCCGGTCGTGACTCACGAACAACACGGTCTTGGGTGAGTCGCGCAACCACTCCTCCAGCCACAGTTTTCCTGCGACGTCGAGGAAGTTGTCAGGCTCGTCGAGCAGCAGCACCTCGTCGGGCCCACGCAGCAGGGCCTCGAGCACCAACCGCTTCTGCTCTCCACCGCTCAGCGTCGTGAGGTCGCGATACTTCGCCTTGTCGTAGGAGACTCCGAGGGCCGCGATGGTGCACACGTCCCAGAGCACCTCGATGTCGTAACCGCCGGCGTCGGCCCACTCCGACAGCGCCTCGGCATAGCGCATCTGCGTCTTCTCGTCCTCGGCCTCCATCATGGCGAGCTCGGCCTGCTCGACCCGTGCAGCAGCAGCTCGGACTCGCGGAGGAGCAACAGCCAGCAGCAGATCGTGGGTGTCCATCCCCTCGTTGCCCTGGGTGACCATCTGGCGCATCACACCGAGGCCACCTGAGCGCGTTACCGCACCGGCGTGAGGATCCACATCACCGGCAATGATGCGCAACAGCGTCGTCTTGCCCGCCCCGTTTGCGCCGACCAACGCCACCTTGGCGCCCTCGCCCACCCGAAACGAGACGTCGTCGAGCAGCACCCGGCCGTCGGGGAGTTCGTACCGGACTCCGGCTACGTCTACATGACCCACGTAGGCATCTTGCCTCGCGTCGCACCCTCAGCGCCCGTTCTTTCTGTGACCTGGGCGGGTGGCGGTCAGCTGGACAGGTCCTTGACCGCATCCTCGATCGCCCGGTGGAAGGTCGGGTAGGCGTAGATCATGGAGGCGAGCGTCGAGGTGGGCACGCGAGCGTGCACGGCGACCGTGAGCGCCGACAAGATCTCGCCGCCACTGGGCCCGACGGCGGTGGCGCCCACCAGCACACCTTCGCCCGAGTCCTCCACGAGCTTGATCATCCCCCCGTTGCCGGCCTTGTGGATCCAACCCCGGCTGGAGCTCGCCAGATCGGCAGACCCGATCCGCACGTTGAGGCCGGCATCACGGGCCTGCTTTTCCGTCATACCGACCGATCCCACCTCGGGGTCGGTGAACGTGACCCTCGGCACTGCCCGGTAGTCGGCCGCTGGAGCGTCGTCGGCTTCGAGGATCGCCTTGGCCGCGATCGACGCCTGATACATCGACATGTGGGTGAAGGCGCCCTTGCCGGTGATGTCGCCGATCGCCCACAGCCCGTCGGTGACCCGCATGTGCTCGTCGGTTTCGAGCGAGCGCATGTCCGGATCGAGGTCGACGGTTTCGAGGCCGATATCGCCCAGGTTGGTACGGCGTCCGGCCGCCACGAGCAGCTTGTCGGCTGTGAGGGTCTGGCCCTCGACCTCGACGCTGAACTGGCCTTCGGCGTGCTTGACGGTCTCGATCGTGACGCCGGTGAGCACCTGGATGCCCTCGTCCCCGAACACCTTGGTCACCACCGCGCTCGCCTCCGGCTCCTCGGGGGCCAGGATGCGCTCGGCCATCTCCAGCACAGTCACGCGCACCCCGAAGCGGGCGAACGCCTGCGCCAGCTCGGCGCCGATCGCGCCGCCGCCGATGACGATGACGGAGCCGGGCAGCTGTTCGAGCTTCACCGCGTCTCGGTTGGTCCAGTACGGCGTCTCGTCCAAGCCGTCGATGGGGGGCACCCCCGGCTCGGTCCCCGTGTTCAGCACCACTCCTCGCCTGGCTTCGTAGGTCTCGCCGTCCACCTCGACCTGACGAGCCCCCACGATGCGGCCATGGCCGCGAAGGAAGCGCACCCCGGCATTTTCGAGCCGCTCGACGGCCACGGTGTCGTCCCAGTGGTCGGTCGCCTCGTCGGCGATGCGCTGCGCCACCGGTGCCCAGTCTGCGGCGACGGTGCTGTTCCCCGCCATACCCGGGATGCGTCGCCCCTCCTGCAGGAGGTCGGCCGCCCGGATCATCATCTTGGTCGGCACGCAGCCGTAGTAAGGGCATTCACCTCCCACCAGGTGCTTGTCGATGGCCACCACTTCGAGCCCACCTTGCGCCAACTCGGTGGCGAGTGCCTCTCCCCCGGGGCCAAGACCGATGACGACGACGTCGACCTCGTTGTCCATGCGCTGACTCTCCTTCGGTGAGGGTGGGGTGCTGCTTGCCTAGTCTGACTCGCTTCAGGCGCTTTAAGGTCTACACCATGCTGTTCGATCTGCCCCGTGACGCTTTGGCGACGTATGCCGGGACAAACCCCCGCCCATTGGATCACGACGACTTCTGGACGGATGCCTTGTCGGAGCTGGCCGAGGTTGCCACCCCACCGATGCACAAGCCTAGTCCGGTTGCGGCACCGCCCGGGATCTCTTGCCAAGACGTCTGGTTCAGCGGCGTCGGAGGGGCTCAGGTACATGCCCAATTGCTCAGGCCGCTCGAGTTGAGTTCGCCTGGTCCTGCTCTTGTCATGTTC
>JACCZJ010000305.1 GCA_013696065.1 Nocardioidaceae bacterium | reverse complement strand
CTCGGAGGCAACGACACCATCAGCGGAGGAAACGACGCCGATGTGATCTGTGGCGGCGTCGGCGATGACCGGATCGAGGGCGGCAGTGGTGCCGACGTGCTGCTCGGCGGGTTCGGGGACGACTGGCTGCTGGGTGGCAATGGTGACGACGAGCTCATCGGCGGCCCGGGAGACGACCGCCTCGAACAAGGGCGGGGTTGTGGCACTGCCGCGCAGGGCGGAGTTGAATCCTGACCGACCACAGCGAGGCGGCAGCAGCCGCCAGATAACGGGGGCGTGGGACGCATTGACGCCGGCCACCTTCGATGTCGACGAGCTAACTATTGGCGATGGTCTCGGCCGAACGCGGTGATGGAGTCGCGAGCCCGCCACGCGAGTGGCTGTAATGGAAACACTCGACACACTTACTCGCGCAGGCGTTTGTCACAGGGCGGCAGTCAGCTCACAGTGCACGCCGTCGGGATCGTCGAAAGACAGAATCGCCATCCCCGCGCTCGGCTGAGGGGGGACTCGGCGCGACGTGCTACAACGCAGCTCGATAAGGCTCGGGCCGCTGCAGCAGGGCCACCTACGGCTGCGGCGGCCAGGCACGTCCCTGGAGAGAACACGCAGTGGCCAACCGTGCCCCGTCGGTGCCCGCTTCGCCGGTGTGCCTTTAGACTTCAGCAGCGCCCAGTCGCCTACGTAGCAGCCGACGGTCCGCGGGCGCGGGCAGTCGCGATGACGACCACCAGATGTTGACCAGAGAAAGAGCCATCCAATGCCGACAGCACAAGACTTTAGCGCGACGACGATCAAGGGCGCCTCCAGGTCGCTGGCGGACTATGCCGGTCAGGTGATGCTGATCGTGAACGTGGCCTCCAATTGCGGCTTCACCTCGCAGTACACCGGGTTGGACAAGTTGTACCGAGATCACGGTGCTGCCGGCTTGGTGGTGCTTGGCTTCCCCTGCGATCAGTTCGGAAACCAGGAGCCCGGTGACGACGAGGAGATCGCGCAGTTCTGTTCCCTAACCTACGACGTTTCCTTCCCGATGTACGCAAAAATCGAGGTCAACGGTGGCGGCGCCCACCCGCTCTACTCGTGGCTGCGCTCGGAGCGCCCGAGTGCGTCCGGCGAAGGCAATATCGAGTGGAACTTCACCAAGTTTCTCGTAGGTAAGGATGGGTGCGTCGTTCAACGGTACGAGCCGACCACCGAGCCACACCAAATCCGTGCAGACATAGAGGCGGCTCTCGCCGCCTGACCGTGGGTCTTTGGGTTGGTTAGTCCAGGACTACAACCGTGATGCCGGCTCCTATCGCCGGCTGACTCATGGCGGCCAGTGCGGCGCCGGCCTCCTCGAGTCCGATTACGTGGCCGACCAGCAGATCCGGGCGCAGGGCGCCGGACCCGACTAGCCTCAGGAGCGCTGGGTAGTCGCCGGCGGCCATGCCGTGTGAGCCGAGGATCTCCAGCTCCATGGCGATGACCCGTTCCATGGGCAGTGGGGGAGTTGAGTGCGCGCCGAACAGCAGGCCGACCTGAACGTGCCGCCCTCGCGGTCGCAAGCAGCCGACCGACGCCAGCGCGGTGGCCGTCAATCCGACCGCGTCCAGGGAGACGTGGGCGCCGCCGCTTGTCGCGTCCACAACTCGTGTCGTGGCTTCGTCACCACCGCAGACGAGCACTTCGGCACCCAGCTCACCTGCCCGGTGCAACGCCGCCGAGGAGACGTCGACGGCGACGACGCGTGCGCCCAGTGCGGTCGCGATCATCACCGCGGACAACCCGACGCCGCCGCACCCGTGGACCGCCACCCAGTCGTCGCGCTTGACCCTTCCATGGGCGGTGAGAGCGCGGTAGGCCGTGGCGAACCGGCAGCCGAGAGAGGCCGCCGTCACAAAGTCGACGGAGTCGGGAAGCGGCACCACGTTAAGGTCCGCCGCGTGGATCGCCACTAGCTCGGCGAACGAGCCGGGTCCGGTGAACCCTGGCTGGGTCTGTTGTGGGCACACCTGCGCGTCACCGGCCAGGCAAAACTCGCAACGCCCGCAGCCGCACACGAACGGCACCGTGACCCGCTCGCCGACCTGTCGACGCGCCACCTCAGGCCCCACCTCGGCGACCACAC
>JACCZJ010000290.1 GCA_013696065.1 Nocardioidaceae bacterium | reverse complement strand
GTGCGTGGTGGTCGCGCCGATCACCACCGCGTCGCCGTCCTGCCGGATCCCCGCGAGCCCGGGGATGCGGCGGATGTCGATCAGGTGCGCGGGCTGGGCGAAGCGCAGCTTGAGAATCGGGATCAGGCTGTGCCCGCCGGCGAGGAGCTTGGCGTCGTCGCCGTAGCTGCCGAGGAGCTGGAGCGCGTCCTCGACCGACGAGGCGGCGTGGTACTCGAATGGCGCCGGGTACATGCTAGCTCCTCCCCTTCGCGTCCTGGATGGCCTGCCACACGCGCGCCGGCGTGAGCGGCATGTCGATGTGCATGATGCCCAGCGGCGCGAGCGCGTCCATTACGGCGTTGGCCACCGCCGGTGGCGAGGCGATCGTCCCCGCCTCGCCCACACCCTTGACGCCAAGCGGGTTCGTCGTGGATGGCGTCTCCCTCCGGTCGGTCGAGTAGGAAGGCAAGTCCGCTGCGCTCGGAACCAAATAGTCCACGAAGGACCCTGTCACGAGCGTGCCCGAGTCGTCGTACACCGCCTCCTCGAAAAGCGCCTGGGCAATGCCCTGGGCGAGGCCACCGTGGACCTGCCCCTCGACGATCATGGGATTCACGACCTTGCCGACGTCGTCGACGCAGGTGTAGTTGCGGATCTTCGCCGCGCCCGTCTCGGTGTCGACCTCGACCGCGCAGAGGTGAGTGCCGTGGGGGTAGGAAAACGTTTCGGGGTCGAATGTCGCATCGGAGTCAAGGGACGGCTCCGTTCCCGTCGGCATGTTGTGAGCCTGGAATACCGCGAAGGCCACCTCACCCAGACCGAGCCCTGACTCGGTGCCCTTGACACCGAATCTTCCAGCCGCAAACTCGAGGTCGTCGGCGTTGGCCTCCAGCAGATGCGCTGCGATGGGGCGTGCTTTCTCGATGACCTTGTCCGCGGCAGCGAGGACGGCCATCCCTCCGACCACGAGTGAGCGCGAGCCATACGAGTCCAGCCCGCGAGGGGCGATCTGGGTGTCTCCATGCAGCACCTCGACGTCGTCGAACGGAACCCCGAGACGATCGGCGACGATCTGGCTCCACGCGGTGACGTGTCCCTGCCCGTGTGGGCTGGTGCCGGTGATCACCTCGACCTTCCCGGTCGGAAGCATCCGAATCGAGGCTGCCTCCCAGCCTCCGCCCACGTATCCCATCGAACCGAACCAACGCGACGGGGCCAAGCCGCACATCTCGGTGAATGT
This sequence comes from Nocardioidaceae bacterium, assembly GCA_013696065.1. Taxonomy (GTDB): domain Bacteria; phylum Actinomycetota; class Actinomycetes; order Propionibacteriales; family Nocardioidaceae; genus JACCZJ01. The sequence continues at coordinate 920 of JACCZJ010000290.1, read as the reverse complement.
CGAGACACCAATCCCCAGCTGGACCGGATCACCTGAGTCTCGGCGGCGCTGCTGCTCGGCGCGCAATGCGTCGTAGCCGAACGTCTGCTTCGCCTGCTCGGTCGCCGCTTCGTAGTTTCCCGTGTCGTACTCAAGGCCGCATACGGTAGTGAACGGGAACTCGTCATGCCGAATCCAGTTCTTCTCGCGGATCTCGAGCGGGTCGACGCCGAGCTCAGCGGCAAGTTCGTCCATGATCCGCTCGATCGCGTATGTCGCCTCCGGGCGCCCCGCTCCGCGGTATGCGTCGGTCCATGCCAGGTTCGTGAACACGTTCGTCAGCCGAAGGTGGTAGGCGGGAAACTTGTAGACACCGTTGTACATAAAAGCCCCGAGGATCGGGATGGCGGAAGTGATCAGCCCCAGATAGGCGCCCATGTTGGCGAGCAGCTCGACCTTGAGGCCCGTAACGGTGCCGTCCTTTGTCGCTGCCAATGTGAGCTTCTGCCACTGGTCGCGGCCGTGGTGGGCGGCTTGCAAGGACTCCGAACGGGTCTCCGTGTACTTGCAGGGCTTGCCGGCTCTGCGGGCGGCGATGACCGTGAGCACCTCTTCCGGCGTGAACTGGAGCTTCCCACCGAAGCCGCCGCCCACGTCGGGGGCGATCACCCGGATCTTGCTCTCGGGGATACCCAGCACCAGTGCGAGGAAGATCCGCACGAAATGGGGCACCTGCGTTGAGCTCCATACCGTGAGCTGGTCACCGGTCGGGTCGGCGACGATCGACCTGGGCTCCATAAATGCCGGGATGAGCCGCTGCTGTCGGTATTCGCGTTCTAAAACGATGCCGTCGGCACGAGCGGCGGCGATCGCGTTCTCGATGTCTGCCCCGGTCCCCGCCTCCGCGGAGTCGAAGTCCCACACCGCGGAGACGTTGGTAC
>JACCZJ010000280.1 GCA_013696065.1 Nocardioidaceae bacterium | reverse complement strand
CGTCACAGCCCGAATATATTAAAAAAAACCTCAAAGAGTCGCTTGCCTCGACATGCGGCGTGGTGGTGTTCCACGAACAGGTGATCGAGATCATCGCCACCCTCACCGGCTGTACGCTCGCTGAGGCCGACGAAGCGCGTAGAGCTTTGGGTGACAAGGAGGGCAAGGAGTCGACCAAGTTGTGGTTCTTTCCGAAAGTGTTGGCCAGGGGTTACTCCACCTTCATCGCTCGTCGCTGCTGGGAGGTCCTCGAAGCCTTCGCCTCGTTCGGGTTCTGCAAAGCTCACGCGGCCGCTTTCGCGCTTCCGACCTACCAGTCAGCGTGGCTCAAGGCTCATCATCCGGCGGCGTTCCTGGCAGGGGTGCTCACCCACGACCCGGGCATGTATCCCAAGCGGTTGATCCTCGACGACGCTCGCCAGTTCGGTATCGCGGTGCTGCCCCTCGACGTCAACTGCTCCGACGACGTCTATCGGATCGAAAGAGTCGGCAGCTATGACGAGCCGCCACCAGAGGTCCTCGGCCGCGCGCCCCGACCAGCACCGGCTCCTGATCTGCCCGACGGGCGGGCTTACGGCATCCGGCTGTCGCTTGCCGACGTCAAAGGCATCAGCGACACCGAGATCGCGCGCATTCTGGCCGCACGTCCCTTCCATTCGCTCACCGACCTGTGGCAACGAGGCCGCATCTCCCGGCCGATCGCCGAACGACTGGTGCTTGCCGGGGGCCTGGATGCGATCTATGGCATCGGCTCCCCAGTTCCGGTACGCCGCCGGGGCACCGCGACCAGGCGTGACCTCTTGCTGCAGGTGCTTGAGCTCGAGCGGTGGAGACGATCCACCGACAAGGCAGTGCGGGCCGCCTCGCCACGTCGTTCCACCACCACCTCGACTCATCTTCCAGCGGACACCGACCCCCGTGCGTTGGCGGCGGCTCAGTCCCAAGGTGCCAAACCCGTGGGCCCGGTCACCGCCGTTCAGCTGACTCTCGACCTCGACGACACTCCCGCCCTGACCGAGTCATCCGGTCTGCCCGAGATGTCGGGGGCCGAGCGGGTGCGGGCTGAGCTGGAGATTCTCGGGCTCGACGTGAGCCACCATGTCGTCGACTTCTACGCACCTCTGCTTCGCGAGCTCGATGTCTGTTGGTCTCGAGACCTTCTGCATCGCCGCACCAGGTCTGAGCTGCTGGTCGCTGGAGTGAAGGTCGCCACTCAGACACCGCCGATCAGATCCGGCAGAAGGGTGGTGTTCTTGACCCTCGACGACGGCACCGGTCCTGTCGACGCCACCTTCTTCGAAGACGCCCAAGGCCCCTATGCCGCGACCTTGTTCCACTCCTGGCTGCTGGTGGTGCGAGGAGTGCTGCGCCGTACCGGGCCCAAGGGGGTGTCCTTGCGGGCTACCGGCTGCTGGGAGCTGCCGATGCTGCACGAGATCTGGCAACAACAGGGGATCGAGGCGGTTTACGACCAGATGCGGTTGCTGCCTGCTGGCTTCGAGCATGTCAGCGGCATGGTCGACGAACACGCTGTTCATGGAGCCGCCGAAAGCTCATCGACTCGACCAGTGATGGCTCGCCCACCCGCCTACGACACCGGCCCCACCCCCATCGTCCAAGGGGGAGACGGGGCCGGTCCGACTGCTGGTGGGATGGGTCGCCGTCGGGTGTTGGTGCATACCAGTGGGTACAAGCAGTCGCCATACTCCGACATCCGCCCCGCTGGTGAGGATTCCAAGTCGGTGCCTCGCAAGCTGTGGCATCGTAGCCCCGGGAGCGCCGGGTGAACATGTTGTCCCGAGCTCGTCGAGCGCCGCTTGCAACGACCGCAGCGAGCAAGCCATCGTGGCCTAGGGTTGAGCCACTGTTGAGCAGCGAAAGAGGTCATCGGTGGAGGGTCGTCGCAGCGCCTTGCGCACTGCCGTGGTGTGGGATGCGTTGCTGGAGATGCTGCGCGACCGGAATCTCGCCGTGGGAGCTCAGCGACCGCTGCAGGTCATCGACCTCGGCGGCGGCACCGGAGGTCTGGCAGTGCGGGTTGCCGAGCTCGGTCATCACGTCGTGGTGGTCGACCCCAGCCCGGATGCGCTTGCATCCCTCGAGCGGCGAGCAGCTGAAGCCTCGGTCAGCGCGAGTGTTCGCGGAGTCGTCGGTGATGCTGCCACCTTGCTCGACGTGGTTCAGCCGGCCAGCGCAGATGTCGTCATCTGTCACGGGGTGCTCGAGGTGGTGGACGACCCAGCGCTTGCCCTCACGTCCGCGGCAACCGCTCTGGTCGAAGGGGGATGTCTGTCCGTCCTGGCAGCGCAACGCTCAGCCGCAGTCTTCACCCGTGCGATCACGGGTCATCTCGCCGAAGCCAGAGCACTGCTCCAGCAACATGAAACCGCCAGTGGCAACCCCGGCTCGGTGCCACGCCGCTTCTCACCGGACGAGCTCCATCAGCTCCTTGCCTCAGCGCACTTCACCGTCACCGAGATGCGTGGTGTCCGAGTCTTCACCGACCACATCGCCAGCACCATGGTCGAGTCCCAGCCCGGCGCGAGTGAAGAGCTGCGTGCACTCGAAGCCGCAGTCGCCACAGATCCGGACTTCATGGCGATGGCAACCCAACTTCACCTGTTGGCGACCCGGCGTTAAGCTGACACTCGCCACCTGGCCCTCCTCCTGCGGCAGCAGGACATGACCGCTGACGACACCGGTTGCACCATCATCCACATCGACATGGATGCCTTTTATGTCTCCGTCGCGATTCGCGACCGACCCGAGCTGAAGGGCCAGCCCGTCATTGTGGGCGGCGGCAACCGCGGCGTCGTGCTCTCGGCGGCGTATGCCGCTCGACAGTTCGGCGTCCGATCCGCCATGCCCATGACCCGGGCGCGTCGGTTGTGTCCGCAAGCCCTGGTCGTCGTTCCCGACTTCGAACAGTTCAGCGCGGTGTCGTCGGCCGTCATGGAGACGATTCGCAGTGTGACACCGCTCGTCGAGCCGTTGTCGATGGATGAGGCTTTCCTCGAGGTCAAGGGCTCCCTTCGCCGTTTCGACTCACCGACCCGCATCGGCGAGCACCTGCGAGCTCGAATCGCCGATGAACAGCGCATCACCTGTTCAGTGGGGGTGGCGGCCACCACGCAGGTGGCCAAGCTGGCATCGAGACGCGCCAAGCCAGACGGGCTGGTCGTCGTACCCAAAGACGAAGTCACGGCGTTCTTGCACCCGCTGGCGATCGATGAGCTGTGGGGGGTTGGCGAAAAGACAGCCGCCCAGCTGCATCGGCTGGGACTGCGCACTGTCGGCGACATCGCCCATACGCCGGTCGGCCTCCTGCAACGGGCCTTGGGAGGGTTCCTCGGTGCTCGGATCCATGCCATGGCATGGGGGAGTGACCAGCACACGATCATCGCTCGCCGCGGCGCCGACGAGCCCGAACACAGCATGGGTGCCGACGAGACATTCAGCCGCGACGTCGACGACGCCGTGATCGTGCGGCGAGAGCTGTTGCGGTTGTCGACCAAGGTGGCAGCTCGGATGCGCAAGGCCCGCGTCAAAGGCCGCACCGTCACCATCCGGGTCAGGTTCTACGACTTCACCACCCTCACCCGGTCGCGAACGCTGCGAGATGCGACCGACCTCACGCCCGAGATCTACGCGACTGCTGCCGACTTGTTCTCGGCACTCGGCTTGCAGCGTGCTCGCATTCGCATGGTAGGTGTCCGAGTCGAAAACCTCCGCGACTCGGCCACAGTGACCCGCCAGCTGCTGCTGGGAGAGCGCGCCCATGGCTGGGAAGACGCTGAAAGGGCTGTCGATCGCGCAGTGAACCGATTCGGTGGTGCAGCCGTGCGATCGGCAACCCTGCTCAAGACGTCACGGCCCTGAGACGCAAACGACTGGTCGACTCGGAGTTCTTCCGCGTCAGACCAGCATCGCAGGGGTCAGTCCCACGCCCCGTAGACACTCACGTGGAGCCGCTTGTTCGATGTGAGCTTCCACAGCTGCCGAGCATCTTCGTTGTACATGTTGACGCAGCCATGGCTGTGCCCCACGAACGGGTTCATCATGTAGCTCGAGCCGTGATACGCCTGGCCGCCGTCGAAGAACTGGGCGTAGGGCATCGGGGAGTCGTAGAGCCGTGACACGTGATCGATGTTGCGGTAATACACGACGGACTTCCCAACCCGGGTCTCGAGACTGCCGTAAGCGCCACCTCTGACCAGCCAGGTGTTATGGATCCGAC
>JACCZJ010000268.1 GCA_013696065.1 Nocardioidaceae bacterium | reverse complement strand
GGCTGTGGCCATGCCAAGGCCATGTTGGCCGCGTCATTGCCCTGGGCGGCGGAGATCGGCCTCGACGCGGTGCTGGTGACCTGCGACGACACCAATGTCGCCTCCCGTCGGACCATCGAGGCTAACGGCGGGGTCTTCGAGGATCAGCGTGGGGAAAAGTTGCGCTATTGGCTGCCCACCACCAAGTCGGTCACGGCTGCTGTGGCGCCGGCACACCGTCAGATGTGACGAGGTTGGGTTAGCGTTTCTGCCCTAGCAGCAAACCGTCACCGACCGGCAGCAGCAAGGCCAGCAGCGCATCGTGGTCACGGACCGCATGCAGCGTTTCACGGATCGCCAGGGTCTCCGGGTCCTTGACTGAGGGGTCGGCCACCCGGTCGTGCCAGAGCGAGTTGTCGAACGCCACCACGCCACCTGGCCGCAGCAACCGCACGGCCTGCTCCAGATACTGCGGGTACTCGTTCTTGTCTCCGTCACAGAACACCAGGTCGTAGTGGCCGTCGGTCAGCCTCGGCAGCACCTCGAGGGCTGAGCCGGGTATGAGTCTGACGCGTTGTGGAGCAATGCCGGCCTCGGTGAAGGCCAGTTTGGCCAGGCGCTGGTGCTCAGCTTCCACGTCGACTGTGGTGAGTACGCCGTCCGGGCGCATCCCGCGCATCAGCCAAAGGCCGGAGACCCCACATCCGGTGCCGACCTCGACCACGTTCTTGGCGTCGAGCAAGCCCGCCACAAAGCGCAGCGCGGCCCCTGCCCCCGATCCGATAGGAACGGCCGCCACCTCGGCTGCTCGAGAGCGCGCAGCGCGCAGCGCCTCGTCTTCCTCGATGAAACTCTCGGCGTATGTCCAAGACGCTGGCTGCAATCCGGTGGCGATGACGGCCTCCTTGATCGTGGTGTTCGACTATGGCCACGACCCTATCCGTTAGGCCGCATCTGCCACACTGACCGGAACAAACGACGTGTCGGCGGCGTTGTGAGACTAAGGTCACCAGACCCTCTCCCGGACCAGGGGGTCATCGCGATGGGGGGGACATGTGACAGGCACTGTGTCACCTGAGTCCGCCGACGCCGAGAATCCGACGACGCCGACCTGGGACGCGATTGTCCGCCAGCATTCCGGGCGGGTCTATCGGCTCGCCTACCGGCTTACCGGTAACGCACACGATGCCGAAGATCTGACCCAAGAGGTTTTCGTGCGCGTGTTCAGGTCGCTGTCGTCATACCAACCGGGGACATTCGAGGGCTGGCTGCACCGCATCACGACCAACTTGTTCCTCGACCAGGCCCGCCGCCGCCAGCGTCTGCGCTTCGATGCCCTGCCAGCGGACTTCGCCGACAAGCTGGCAGGCAACTGCGCTTCCCCCGAGACGGAGTTCGCGCATGAGCTCTTCGACGCCGACATCGAGCTTGCTCTCGCTGCGCTCCAGCCGGACTTTCGCGTCGCTGTCGTCTTGTGTGACGTCGAGGGTTTGTCGTACGACGAGATCGCCGACGTGCTCGGCATCAAGACCGGCACCGTGCGCTCGCGGATCCATCGGGGCCGCGCCATGTTGCGCAACGCTCTCGAACATCGGGCGCCCACCACCGAGCGTGCGAGCATTGGCGGCATGCTGGACGTCCTCGACGGTCGTCCCACTCAGGCGGGCCGATGAGTCACCTGCACCAACGGGTGTCGGCACTCGTCGACGGTGAGCTCAAGGGCCGAGCCCGTGACCGGGCTCTCGCACATTCGCGCCGCTGCACCGCCTGCCAGGAGGAGATAGCGGCGACACTCTCCCTGAAGCAGCGGTTGTTCGGGCTGCCCGCGGCAGAGCCAGCGGCGGACTTGTTCAGCGCCCTCGGGCTGGTGACACCGGAGGGGCGCCGGCCCGACGAACCCTCCCGTGGTCGCGTGGGGCCGCGAGGTTTGCTGCTTGGTGCTGGGTCGCTGTCCCTGGCCGTCCTGTCCGTGGCATACGCCGTCGGGGCCCCGAATGCTCCGGAGAGCACCCTCGTCGCTCCACCTCTCGAGGATTACATCGCCCAGTTCGCCCGCGACTCCACACGCACCGCTTTGGCTGACCCCGCCGTCAGCATCCTTGCCAGCTCCGCTCTCACTGCCCGGATCGGGGCTCGCGAGCTGAAGCTGAACCCACCAGCACCTTTGGCGACGTCGAGTGCCGGGGACGACCCGCGGGCCGTGCAATGGCTGCGGTCGGCGGTGGCTGCGCCGCTGGAGTACGCCTACCACGGCACGCGCGTAATCAAACTCGCCGACGAGGCTCAGCTGCTGACTGCCCAGGTCGAGGTCGATCACGCGCCAGGAAAGGGTACGAGTTCTTATGCTGGCGGGCTGCCGAATTCGTCGGCGTCCTTCGTCGAAGCCGGTCCGACCGCTGCTGTTGATCGTCTCAGCACCGACGCCTTCGAGGAACTGGTCGCCACCTTCGACATCCAGGTGGGAGCGCCGACCGACCTGCTGGGCCGGCCGACTGCGGTGATCGAGGCAATCCGAGATGGGCAACTGGCCGCACGCTTCTGGGTCGACCAGGCCAGCGGTTTGCTCGTGCGTCGTGACGTGTACGACGGCCGCCAACTGGTGCGATCGTCGCGGTTCACCTCGTTGAATGTGACGCGCCAGGCGGTCTCGTCCCACTCGCCACCGCGCATTTCAGCGCCGACGGCCAACGCCTTGTCCATGCAGTTTTCACCTGCTCTGCGTGATGAGGGCTGGACCTGCCCCGACTCGTTGCCCGGTGGTGGGTCGTTGATCTCGCTGCGCCGCCTCGAGGGAGCACAGGAGGGCGTCCAAGCGACCTACACCGACGGCTTGTTCACCACGTCGGTCTTCCAGCAGAGGGGCACGCTCGATCCGCACTCAGTGGACCTGCTCGCTGAGACGTTCCACTGGACGAAGCTTCGCGGCGGATCCAGCGTCTATCTCCGGAGCGGATTGCCGACTGTCGCCGTGTGGCAATCGGGTCCGTTCACCTACACAGTCGTCACAGACGCCGTGCCCAGCGCAGCCGAGGACGTCTTCTTCGCGCTGCCCCACGAAGCGACGTCGGACCAGCGGAGCGACAACCGGTTCGCGACAGGCCTCGGGCGCATGTGGGCGCTGCTGGACCCCACCAGCTAACCGACCTGCACCAGCTGAAACCGCGCTGGCCGAACGGTGCTGGCCGAACCGTGCTGGCGGCGATGCCCGGCTCGTGAGGAATGCCCGGCCTTGGACCAAATAGGGCATGCTTAGAACTTCACAGACAGGAGGAGTGGTTCGTGTCGGAGCCGGGGCCCCAGGGCAATCAACACACGCCTGGTGAACAACACACGCCTGGTGAAGAGGTGCGACCTGAGGCGGATGACTCCAGCTGGCCGCGACCCATCTGGCAATCCGCTCCGACTGATGAGCGCAACCCGCCGTGGCCCTATGCAACCGGGCAACGGCCGTATGGCGAATGGTCGACCGAGGCGGTGCCGCCGCCCTATCCGACGTCGACTCCCTATGTGGGGCCGTCCCCAGCCCACTTCGGGCCGCCGCCCTATCCGACGTCGACTCCCTATGTGGGGCAGCCACCACCGGGCGATCAGCGGGAACAGGTGGCACCCGCGCGTACCCGCTGGAGCCTACTGCCTATCGCCGTCGTCGCCATGCTGCTCGGTGTCACAGGTGGTGTAGCAGGCTCATACGTCTTCAACGAAGGCCTCAACCCCGGCGCCCCAAAGACATCACCCCTGCGTCCCCAGATCACGGCCAGCGGTCCGGTAGCTGGCGGTCCAGCAGCCAGTCCCGTCGTCGAGGTGGCCAACAAAGTGCTCCCGAGCGTCGTGTCGATCGACGTACGCGGAGAGAACGCCGAGGTCACTGGATCGGGTTTTGTCTACGACGACCAGGGTCACGTCGTCACCAACAGCCATGTGATCGATCCCGCTGCCAACTCCGAGGGTGGACAGATCCGAGTCTCCCTACCCGACGACACGCGCCGGCTAGCCACGATCGTGGGCCACAGCCCGTCTTACGACCTCGCTGTGATCAAGCTCGACAACACATCGGGACTGGTGCCGGCGACGTTGGGCGAGTCCACCGACGTGCAGATCGGCCAGTCAGTGGTGGCGATAGGATCTCCACTCGGTCTCGACGCCACTGTCACCTCCGGCATCATCAGTGCGACCCGCCGGCCCGTGACAGCAGGAGGGCAGGGTGAGACGTCCTATATCAGCGCCCTGCAGACGGATGCGGCGATCAACCCAGGCAACTCCGGCGGTCCCCTGGTCGATCTCGACGGTTTCGTCATCGGGGTGAACTCGGCGATCGCCACCGTCGGGAGCACGAGCGAGCAGCAAGCTGGCAACATCGGCGTCGGATTCTCCATCCCGATCGACCAGGTCAACCGCACGGTCGAGGAGATCATCGCCACCGGCGAAGCGGCTTATCCCGTGATTGGTGCGCAGGTGAGCGTGGTGACCGGGTTCGGTGGGGCAAAAGTCCAAGAAGTCACGGCTGACAGTCCAGCTGAAGATGCAGGCATCGAGTCAGGAGATCTCATCAAAGAGGTCGAGGGGGAGACCGTCGATGACGGTGTCGAACTCATCGTCAGCATCAGGTCCTTCGAGCCTGGCGAAAAGGTCACACTGACTGTCCAACACGGCGGCGACACCACGCGTGTCGATGTGGTGCTCGGCAAGGAAGTCGGCTGACCTCGCTGGTTCGGTGACAATCAAGAGGAGCATCTTCGAGTCCGCATGGAAGAGGTGGGATGATGGCCGCATGTTTCGAGCCGCCTCCCGGATGCGTTCTGCTTCGCGCAGCATGGCCTGGGTGACTGTGGGGTTGTCACTGTCGAGTGTGCTTGCGGGGTGCACGGACGAGTCGGCTGCGGGCGCGGGCACATCGGGCGACGTACGTCCGTCCTCTCCAACCGTCGGTGGACTGGATGGCAGCGCCACACCACCGTGGCCGGTACCGGATGATGTGGC
>JACCZJ010000256.1 GCA_013696065.1 Nocardioidaceae bacterium | reverse complement strand
AGCCTGCAGGAGGAGTTGACGTTGAGCGCCGTGAGGAGTCTGGGACCGATACAAGTCCGTGCGGTCGAGAATCCCGACGATTCTCCCGTCGACTATTCGGCGCATGCTCTCGGGAACGGCGACGATCGGCACAGCCGCGCCGTGCGTACGCGCATCCTCGGCGACTCGGTCGAACAGGGCGGGAGTGACCAAGGGCCGGGCACCGTCGTGGATCAGGACGACTTCCCCGTCGGCCGCCTCGACGCCAGCTGCCACCGAATCCTGTCGGCGCTGGCCTCCCACCACCACGGTCGCCTGAACTTCGCGGAGCCAGGGCTCGTCCGCCAACGCCTCCGCGCGATCCGACCGGGACACGACGATGATTCGACGGACAGTGGCTGCCTTAGCTGCCGCGCGGACGGTCCATGCAAGCAGCGGTAATCCCCCGACCTGCATCAGCAGCTTGTCTGATCCTGCCATCCGCGTGCTGGTGCCAGCAGCGAGGATAACTGCGTCGGCGAACGGACGGGCGCCAGTGGACACTTTGCACTCCTCCTCAGCTGATGATGAGCCATCGTGGCATAGGCAACTAAATGCGGCAGCCAATCGAGTTATCTGGTTTTCGGGCTGGCTGGCGAGCATACTGACGCCTGTGCCGGACCGAACCGTGGCGATTGCCATGTCTGTCGATCCGGGCACGATCAGTCCGCAACTCCTGTACCTGAAGCGTGCGCGCTGCCGGACGGCGGCCCTCGCACCCAAGCCCAGCGACTCGACGTGAGCGGCGAATCGATCGACCGGCTCGTCGTCCTAGGCGCCGCCGGCGACCTTGCGATCCGTCACCTGCTGCCAGCTCTCGCCCACCTCCAAAGCCACGGCGGTCTGCCAGCGGCGTTGCGCGTGCTGGGCGTCGGGCGCGAGCCGCTGACCAGCCAGGACTACCGAGATCTGGCGGCCCTTCAGCTGGCCGAGCACGCATCAGGCGTCGACTCAGCCCACCGTGCCGCGCTTATCAACCGCCTGGATTACATGCAGGCTGACTTAGAGCGGCGCCCGGACCTGCGGCAAGCCCTCGGCACAGGGCCCATCATCGCCTACCTGGCCCTTCCGCCATCCGTCTACGCATCGGCGGTACAAGCCCTGCAGGACGGAGGAATCGCGCCCGGCAGCCGGATCGTCATCGAAAAGCCGTTCGGCACGGACCTCGGCTCGGCGCGCGAACTGAGCCGACTGCTGCACACCGTCGTCAGAGAGCAAGACGTGTTCCGTGTCGACCACTTCCTCTACCACCAGGCCGTTCAGGACCTGCTGGCCCTGCGCTTCGCGAACCCGATCTTTGAACCGCTTTGGTCCTGTGAGCACCTTGAACGCGTGGAAATAACATGGGAGGAGACCGCAGGCGTCGCAGGTCGCGCCGAGTTCTACGACCGCACCGGAGCGCTCAGGGACATGGTTCAAAGTCACTTGCTGCAAATTCTCGCCCTTGTGGCCATGGAGGCGCCTGCAGCGCTCGACGAGCGGTGCCTCCGCGAGGAGAAGGTCGCAGTCCTGCGCCGCGTCAACGCTCTTATCCCCAGCGAGGTTGCGACCCGGACGGCGCGAGGCCGCTACACCGCCGGCAACGTCCAAGGGCAGGCGCTCCGGGGGTACCTGCAGGAGACCGGCGTGGACGCGTCCCGAGACACCGAGACTTACGCTTGCCTACAACTCACGGTCAACGTGCCCCGATGGCACGGGGTGCCGTTCGTGTTGCGGACGGGCAAGGCCTTGGGCCTTCCACGTCGTCATATCGCACTTCACTTTCGCGCGGCGCGCCGCGGAATGCTGCCGGTCACACATGCTGTTTTGTGCCTGGAGATGGCTCCGGACCGGCTAACCCTTGAGCTGCAGGCCGTTGGCCCGTCTGGCCTACCCGAGGTGGAGCCAGTTCTGCTCGAGGTCGCTCGGCGCCGCCAAGTCATGCCCGCCTCCGCACGGCTGCTACGCGACGTACTAGCTGGAGATCCGACGCTCACGGTGCGCGATGACGAGGCCGAGCAGTGTTGGCGCATCATCGACTCCGTGCTCGTCACCTGGCGAGCTGGTGTGCCGACTCTGCAGAACTACGCTGCGGGCTCTGCCGGACCTGGCCCGCCCGTTGACTAGCCGCGCCGGCGGCCAGGTCTGCAGACACGGGATGAGCCCATGCCGTGGTCTACCGAGGCTCGCGTTTCAGCCAGCAGTCTTTCGCATCAACGCCATGTCCGGGCGCAACGTCGGGTGCGTCCACATGCCCATGCGCTGATGCGTGAGGTACCAAAAAGTACAAGAAAGGCCGAGCGTCACAGTGGCAGCGCTTGCCGCGAGGCCCAAAGTGCCAAATTGCTGTGCGAGGATAACGCCAAGACCCGCGCGCGCCAGCACCGCTACCCACTGTGCTTTCGCGACGATCGCCTCGTGCCGAGACATAGTCAGGGTGACGGCACACATTCCAGTCAAAACATTGCTGATACCGCCGAGCGTGAGTATCACAAGAACATTTGCCGCCCCTTGGAAAGCATCACCATACACGGCTTCCAGTAGGAATCCTGGCGCCACCAGCATCGGTATCCACAACGCAGCTGTGAGCACCGCAGCCAAGCTGGCACCAGTGCGCAGCAACCGCTCGAGTTTGCGGTTGTCGTGGTCGAAGAGGCGCGACACGACAGGGCTAAAAACGACTCCTAACGACATGATAGAGATGGACAGCAACAAGGAAAGGCGTTGTGCCGCACTGAACAATGAAGTATCTATGCTAGTCAACAAAAGCCCTGCGAGCCACAGTTCCATATTGCTGTTAATCGAACCACCAAGCATATTGCTAGCGAAATGGCGGTTATGCGAGATGACCTGGCGTACGTCTCGTAGTCTGGTTCGCTCGACATCGACTTGCCGCCAGCTTTTTGACACCGCCAACCAGGCAAAAAATACAGGGATAGCGAATCCGACCGCCATGGCCGCCAATGCACCAGCTAGTCGGAGGTCGGAAAAGTAGAGTAGCACCGTGCCAATGAAAATCCCCTGGCAAAGGGCAACCAGTGCCCCTCCAGATCTCCCCTCGAGAAGGCTCGCGAATCGGATACGCCCGAAACCTCGCAGGTAGTTCGCCCATAACTTCTGCTGTCCGCTGAACCACACCAGGACGCCCATGCCGATAGCCAACAGCCACCGGCTCTGGTCATCGGCCCGAGCAGCCACAAAGAAGGTCACGAGCGCACTCACAAGAGCGGTAACTGGCAGCGTCACGGCAGAGACGACTCGCGCTGTGCGCCGCAAGTCAGCCAGTCCCTCGCTGTCATCATTCTCGAGACGAGCCGCCCTACGCAGCCCGCCGCGATGAGCGCCGAACAGGCCCAGCTGACCTAGCACCGTCGAGACGGTCACAGTTATCACGAAATAACCGAAGTCATTATGAAGCAGCCGCGCGGCGAATGCGTTGACCGCCAGGTAGCCAAGAATTGCGCCGCCATAAGCGAAACCGAACCAAACGGTAGCTGAGCCGAGCGAGACTGCGTTTGGGCTGCTGCTAGTTCGGCTGGATTTCGATTGGCGACCCTGCGGCGCCGGTTCTGTCGACATCAAAAATAGCGCTAATGGGTACGAATGCTGAGATAATTGATGCTAGGAGTCTCGGACCGGGTGATGCCCACGGCATCCAGTAGACGCTTTGTTGCTCCCAACCTGGTCTCTGCGCCTATGCGATCAATCGACCTACTCCTCTGAGCTCTCGACGAATCCGATTCCTCTAGGCAGTCACGCATGAACCTGCGAAAGTCCTCCCTGGATTCAAGGAGTGGTCCAGGGAGGAGGCTAGGGTACTCTTCGACATTGAGACCCCGGTTGGCGACATACTCATCGAGATCGGGACAGTAAAATCCGATCGGTCGATTCACAGCAAGAAAGTCCGTCCACACACTGCTGTAGTCAGTGACAAGACCATCTGCACGGGCTAGAAGCTGGTAGAGGCCGATACGGGCTTTGCGAAGGTCCGCGTTGCTGATGATATGCATACCGGTGTCGGCAAACTGGTCTGCGTCTAAGTGGTGCGGCTTAACCGCCAGCATCACGCCCAGGAGCCTCGCGTCCTCGGCAACTTGGGTGAGTTTTGTGCGTATGAGTTCCGAGTTCGAAAGCTCCTCCGCGTCCGCCCAGTTGCGGACGAGGCCGGTTCGTCGCCCTCGATACTCGGTCGCTCGATATGTGGGCAACCAAAGAACGAAGTGCTTGCTCGGATCGATCCCCACATCTCGCAAACTACTATCGTCCGCCGGACGGGCAAATTGATCCACCCGAGGGTTGCCAGTGATGACGACCCCGCTCTCACCGACTCCAAAGCTTCGAGCCCTGGGCTTCCCCCAAAGCTCGGTGCCGCTAACCACGAGGGTGGACCGCACTTCTGCAAAGTTTTTCCGTTGCTTCGGTCCGTCGCCATGCCAAAGATTGACGAAAGTCTTGTTAGGTGGAGGGCGCGGCGATCCGTACAAACCATGCGTGAAGAATACGTAGCGGGCTGTCAGGTAGGCCCAATAAGCCTTGATACTGTCCTTGCGTAGGCATCGGACGCTGCCCACTTCATCAGCGTCTGCTACCAACCAATCGAGGGAATCGCACTGGTCCCCCACCAGCCAGTACACTCGAATGTGGCGGGCGAGCGCGCGCACCACCTCAACGCTATTACCCTCGTCGTCCGGAGAGCCAGCGACAACCGCGTGGTTACGAGGTGGAACTCGCTTCAGGCATGCCTGCAAAAGCGCGAGTCTGATCGCTGGATGGCTCAAGCTCGCCAGTATACCAATACACAGGCGTCCTGGGGACGTGTAAGCACGTTGCCGACACCGCCCCTCCCTAGGTAGATGTCCGTCTTGGCTTGCGTGGATGGGTTGAGCCCCATGAGCGCAGTCGCCACGTGCTCAGGCGCGCCCGGGGTCAAGACCCTTGGAAGCTCAGAGCGCCACGGGGCCGCCCAAAGACTCTCACCCTGACATCACCCCTGCGACCCAGTTGAGGCTCAGGCGTTCTGAGTCAGCAGCGAGTGTCGTAGGCTCGGCCCCGGCGAAAGACAAGAGACGGCAACGGTACGTTTCTTCCCCTGAGGGGCGGTAGCTCAGCTGGTTAGAGCAAAGGCTTCATAATCCTTGGGTCGCGGGTTCGAGCCCCGCCCGCCCCACGAAGCATAACCGCAGCTCAGAAGGCCTTTTCGTCGGTCGCCGAGCGGATATCCACAACGGCCGAGGCCGTCCCAGGCCTCGCCGGGGCCCCCCGAGCTTCCAAAAACGCGCCGTTCATGCGGTCCGCCAGTTCGTCAATAGTCGCGTCGAAGAGGTGCGCGTATGTGGTCAGTGTGAGAACCGGCGACGAGTGCCCGAGCATCCGGGAAACGGCCAGCACGGTCGCCCCGGAGTCGATCGCCAGCGACGCGGCCGTGTGCCGCAGATCGTGCGGTGTCAGCCCGTCAAGCCCGGT
>JACCZJ010000247.1 GCA_013696065.1 Nocardioidaceae bacterium | reverse complement strand
GGAATACCGACACCTGAAAGAGCTCATTGCTGACGGGCAGCCAGTCGAAGCGCAGCAGCGCGGTGGGGGCATGACCGACCCAGCTCTCGATCACGGTGGCTCTGATAGCGAGCTTGCCAAAGATGAGGAAGAAGGCGAACATCGATCCGGCCAGCAGGAGCACCTGCAGGAGCCGGGCGAAAAGCAGGACCGAGATCAGGTTGCCGCGCTGCAGACGGGAAAGGTGGGGTTCCGAGATATCCCCCACCACCTCGTCTGCGATCGACGCCACCGGTGTGTCAGTGCAGAGGGCGACCAGCCGCTCCCCTCTCGCCTGAGCGCTGACGTGGTGGACCTCCTCGGGGAGGCGCACCAGGAGGAAGGCGACCGCCACGGCCGTGAACAGCATCACCGTCAACCAGAGCGACTCTCGACTCAGGTTGCTGTTGACCTGCCAAACCTCCGTGTTGATGAAGAGGAAGGTCACAAGAGCAACAGCATCGGCAGGGCACGGGTGACCAACGGGAACAGCCAACTGAGGCTCCCAAAGGTCTGCTCAACGCGCAGGCCAGGATCGGGCGTAGGTAGAGCGCGCCCAAGCCGTAGAGCGCCACCAGCGAGAACGCGCCAAGTCAAGTGCCCCCTCTCCCCCAAGCTCCGACTGTGGCGTCGCTCTGGCTACGTAGGACTCGGATCCATCTGCGAAGCGGCCGCCGGCTCGTCTTGCGCTGGCCTCGCCTGGCCGTATGGTAAGGGGGAAGCGGTCAAGAGTTCGCGGGTGCGGTCGACGTCGGCCTCCATTTGGTAAATGAGCTCGTCGGTGGAGTCGAACTTGACCATGCCCCGCAGCCGCTCAACGAAAACAACTTCCACCAGGACCCCGTAGAGTTGAAGTTCGTCGCGGTCGAGCACATAAGACTCGACTCGTCGCTCGACGCCGTCAAAGGTCGGATTTGTGCCGACCGAAATGGCAGCCGGCAGCGGCTGCGCCTCAGGTTGGTCGAGTCGCCGCAACCACCCCGCGTAGACCCCGTCAGCGGGGACAGCCGTATGGGCGACCTCGACTGGCACGTTGGCGGTGGGGTAACCCAGTCGTCTGCCTCGCTGGTCGCCCTTGACGACATACCCCTGGATCGAGAACGGTCGCCCGAGGGCATCGGCGGCGGCCACGACATCGCCGTCGGCCAGCCGGTCGCGCACGTATGTCGACGACCAGGTCTGCCCGTGCGAGCCGTCGAGCGGCAAGCCGACCACCGTGACATCGTGCGCTGAGCAGACACGCTCGAGCAGGGCGACATCGCCTTGGGCTCGGTAACCGAAGCGGAAGTTCTCCCCCACGATCACACCCCGGGCATGCAAGGTGTGCAGCACGATCGTCTCGACGAACTCATCGGCTGGAATCCGCGCGAACTCGGGAGTGAACGCCAGCACCAGCACACCGTCGGCGCCCTCGCTCTCCAGCAGAGCCAGGCGCTCCTCCAGCGAGGCGAGCATGTCAGGTGCTTTGTCGGGTGCGACGACGGTGAGCGGGTGTGGTTCAAACGTCACCGCCACCACAGGCAGCCCGCCATATTCGGCTGCCAGCTGCAGTGCTCGTGCGATGACATGGCAGTGACCGCGATGCAACCCATCGAAGTTGCCGATGGTGACGATCGTGGGCCCGAGATCCCGATCCACCTCGGCCTCGTCATGCCATACCTGCACCGGGCACGACTCCTTCGCTGGGTCGGACAGATCTCGTCTTGGCGGTGTCTCGGTCACTCTTTCACGGTTCAGCAGCGCAACTGCATCGATACGCCACGAGGCACGGAGCCGTCAGGCGGGTGCGAAGACGGCAACAGCATGTGCCGTATCGCCACGCTGCTCGTAAAGAGCGAGAAACTTGCCCTCCGGTCCCATCACCGCCACGTTGCCCTGCCCACCCAGGTCGACCGGAAGGGTGCGTCCATTCCGCACGAGCGCCACCAAATCGGCAGCCACCGTGTGAGTCTTGAAGTTTGCCGTCGCCGCGTCCTCGAGCGACACGACGGTCAAGTCGTGAGCCAGCTCTTCGAGGGTGTGGACTTGATCGAGGCCGTAGGGGCCGACGCGGGTGCGGCGC
This sequence comes from Nocardioidaceae bacterium, assembly GCA_013696065.1. Classification (GTDB taxonomy): domain Bacteria; phylum Actinomycetota; class Actinomycetes; order Propionibacteriales; family Nocardioidaceae; genus JACCZJ01. The sequence goes on along the minus strand of JACCZJ010000247.1, from coordinate 7,941 downwards.
AGCGCAGTCACGTGGCCACCCACCCCGAGCTTCGCGCCGATGTCTCGTGCCAATGCCCTGACATAGGTGCCCTTCGAACACTCCACATGCAGGTCGACATCGACGAAGGCGTCAAATCGCCGTACCTCCAGGATGTCGAGTTGCGACACTGTGACGCGACGAGCGGCGAGTTCCACCTGTTCTCCGGACCGAACCCGCTGATAGGCCCTTTCCCCGTTGACCTTGATCGCTGAGACCGCCGAGGGCACCTGCTCGATCTCCCCCACGAAGAGGGCGACCGTGGCCGCGATGGCATCAGACGTGACGTCTCGAGTATCTGCCGTGCGGGTCACCTCACCCTGCGCGTCGTCCGACAAGGTTGCCTGACCCAATCGGACAGTGGCGTCGTAGCCCTTGGTCGAGAGAGCCAGCTGCCCGAGCAGTCGTGTCGCTCGCCCGACGCCCACCACCAGCACCCCCGTCGCCATCGGGTCCAACGTGCCGGCGTGACCGACCTTGCGAGTTCCCGCGAGTCGGCGACACCGCCCCACCACGTCATGCGACGTCCAGTCAGCGGGCTTGTCGACGATCATCAGGCCGTCAGGTGCGAGCATCAGCCTCGACGCCAGCCGACTCATCACTGTCCACGCTAACGGATTCTGGACCGCTGTCCACGCTAACGGATTCTGGACCGCTGTCCACGCCCACCGCCGCTGGATCACTGTCCTCATCGAGGTCGGGACGCTTGTAGGGATCAGCATCACCGGCGTACGACGCAGTTGCCGCCGCCGCTGCCACCTCCGCATCGTCACGCCGAGCCTTGGCCAACAGATCCTCGATGTGGGCCGCTGTCTCTGGCAGAGCGTCGAGGATGAATTCGAGCGTCGGGGTGTGGCGCATCCCCAGCTGCTTGCCGACCTCAGAGCGGATCATGCCTCGAGCACTCTCCAGCGCCGCCGCCGATGCCTGGCGCTCCTCGTCGTCCCCGAGCACGGTGTAGAAAATCGACGCATGCTGGGTGTCGCCGGTGACCCTGACGTCGGTGATCGTGACGAAGCCGAGTCGCACGTCCTTGATCCGAAACTCCAACAGCTCGGCGACGATCACACGGATGCGGTCCGCAACCCTGCGAACTCGACCAGAAGCCATGATTTTCCCTCTTTCCTCGACTGGATTGCCCGTCTGCTTGCCTGACTTCCGCGCACCCGTTACTGCTGACCCTGCGGCAACGGGCTAGCTTGCCAACCATGGCGCGCACGGGAACGAAATGGCCACGAGGAGGCCCCGCTGGACGCCAGATCGTTCCAAATCAAGCCAGAAGACGGCGGCTACTGGCGCGGCACGCCACCAAAGGCGAGCCGCTCCAGCATCAGCTGCGCGGAATCTCTTGCATCTCGAACGTCTCGATGACATCGCCGATCTTGATGTCGTTGTAGCCGCCGAGCGTCAACCCACATTCGAAGCCTTCCCGGACCTCGGTCGCATCGTCCTTCTCTCGCCGGAGCGACGAGATGTCGAGGTTATCCGCAACAACAGAACCATCACGCAGCAACCGCGCCTTCGCGTTGCGGCGCATGATCCCAGAGGTGACCATGCAACCGGCGATGTTGCCGACCTTGGAGGAGCGGAAGATGTTGCGGACTTCGGCGGTGCCGAGCTGTGCCTCGGTGAACTCGGGCTTGAGCATGCCCTTGAGGGCCGCCTCGATCTCATCGATCGCCTGGTAGATCACCGAGTAGTAGCGAATGTCGACGCCCTCGCGGTCGGCCACCTCAGTGGCCTTGCCCTGCGGCCTCACGTTGAAGCCGATGATGACGGCGTTTGACGCCGCTGCGAGCATCACGTTGGTCTCGGTGATCGCGCCTACGCCCCTGTCGATCACGCGCAGGTTGACGTCTGCGCCGACATCGATCTTGGCGAGTGCGTCCTCGAGCGCCTCGACCGATCCGGACACGTCGCCCTTGAGGATGAGCAACAGTTCTTCTGATTCGCCCTTCTCCATGCTGGACATGAAGTCCTCGAGGGTACGACGGCCGGTGCTCTTGGCCAGCATCGCCGCCCGCTCCCGAGCGTCGCGCTTTTCGGCGATCTGACGCGCCACTCGGTCGTCGGCGACGACGAGGAAGTTGTCGCCGGCGCCCGGCACTGCCGTCAGGCCGAGCACCATGACGGGTCGGCTGGGGGGCGCCTCGGTGAGAGTTTCCCCGTGCTCATCGAGCATCGCACGCACGCGGCCGTAGGCAGGGCCGGCCACGATCGAGTCTCCGACCCGCAGCGTGCCGCGCTGGACGAGCACCGTGGCGACCGGACCCCGTCCACGGTCGAGGTGCGCCTCGATCACCAGACCTTGAGCGTCCTGGACAGGGTTAGCCCGCAGGTCCAGGGCCGCGTCAGCGGTCAAGATCAACGACTCGAGCAGCTTGTCGATGTTGAGGTTCGTCTTCGCAGACACGTCGACGAACATCGTGTCCCCGCCGTACTCCTCAGGCACCAGGCCATACTCGGTCAGCTGACCGCGGACCTTGGTCGGATCGGCGTCCTCTTTGTCGATCTTGTTGACGGCGACCACGATCGGGACGTCAGCGGCCTTGGCGTGGTTGAGCGCCTCGATCGTCTGGGGCATCACGCCGTCGTCTGCTGCCACCACCAAGATCGCGATGTCGGTGGCTTGCGCCCCACGCATACGCATGGCGGTGAATGCCTCATGGCCCGGCGTGTCGATGAAGGTGAGGCGGCGCTCGACGCTATCCACGTCCGTCGCGACCTGGTAGGCGCCTATGTGCTGCGTGATGCCACCGGCCTCCTTGGACACCACGTTGGCGTCGCGAATCGCGTCGAGCAGCTTGGTCTTTCCGTGATCGACGTGGCCCATCACGGTGACGACGGGCGGTCGTATCGCGAGAGCTTCCTCGCCACCCTCATCCTCACCGAACTCGATGTTGAACGAGTCAAGCAGCTCACGGTCCTCATCTTCGGGGGAGATGACCTCGATGTTGTAGTCGAGCTCCTCGCCGAGGATCCTGAGCGTCTCGTCGTTGACCGACTGGGTCGCTGTGACCATCTCACCGAGGGCGAACAGCACCTGCACCAACGAAGCAGCGTCGATGCCGGCCTTGTCAGCAAAGTCAGTCAGGGAGGCGCCGCGGGACAACCGGACGGTCTCCCCATCGCCCTTGCGGACACGCACACCGCCGACAGCTGGGGCCTGCATCTGCTCATACTCTTGACGACGGGCACGTTTCGACTTGCGGCCACGTCGCGACGGCCCGCCGGGGCGACCGAAGGCACCTTGCGTGGTGCCACGGGTGCTGCGGTTGCCGCCACCACCTGGGCGACCCCCACCGGCGGGTGCGCCGCTCGGAGCGCCACTCGGGGCGCCACTGAAACCTCCGCGCTGACCCCCTCGTGCTGGGGCACCGCCGCGGGCTGGTCCGCCGGCAGTGCGACCTGGGCCGCCCGCTCCAGGACGGCCGCCTCGGCCAGTGTCGGGCCCCACCGACTGCTTGGGCATCATCGCCGGGTTGGGTCGGGGCGCACCCGGGACGCCAGCCGGACGAGGCGGACGGTCACCTGGACCGCTGCGCTCCGGACGGTCAGTGTGAGCAGCCGGGCGAGCTTGGCCCTGTCCAGGACCGGATGGAACGGATGGACCGGCCCCGGGGCCTGAGCGACGAGACTGCTGCATGCCTTGGGTGGACGAGAACGGGTTGTTGCCCGGACGAGGGCCTGTCGGCTTGGGTGCCCGCGGCGTAGCAGACGTAGCAGTCGGAGCTGGAGTCACTGGAGCCGCCGCCGCCGCTGCTGCTGCTGGCGCAGGGGGTGCCTCGACTTCGGCTGGGATGTCCATTGCCGCTGCGACGGTCTCGGGGGCAGTCGACCTGCGGGGGCCAGGTCGGGGTCCTGAGCTTGGGACCGCTGCCAGCTCGGGTGGCGGCTCGGGTGCCGGCTGAGTCGCTGGCCCGCCTGAGGCAACCTCGATCGGGACCTCGGCTATGTCGTCTGCGCGAACCGACGTCACTGGCGTCGAGGACACTCCCTCGGTGGGCTGGTCGTCGGGCTTTGTGGCCGGCGCCTTCTTGGCTGCGGTCTTGGCCGCCTTGGCGGATGCTGCTTGGATCCAGGCCTCGCCGCGTTCCTCGCTCAAACGGCGCACGACGGGGGCCTCGACGGTGGAGGACGCCGACTTGACGAACTCTCCCATTTCCTTGAGTGCCTCGAGCACTTGTTTGCTGGGCACTCCGAACTCTTTGGCGAGCTCATGGACTCTGGCCTTTGCCACGTTTCTCCTTCTTGGGCGGTCCGACCCAAGAGGGTAGGACCGTTAGCTGATGGACATGCTCATCGGATGAACTTCATCGAGGTGTCATGAGCTGCTGCTCCACTCTCATTGTTCTCGGCTGACTGACGGGTGTTGCTCGATCCATGACCGCACCGCACTGAGATCAAGCGGTCCCTCCAGGCGCAGCGCCCGGGGAAAAGCTCGACGGCGTTCGGCGAGTTCAAGGCAGTGGGGCACGGGGTGAAGGTGCGCACCCCTGCCCGGTCTCTTGCCGGGTGCGTCGGGGATCACCGATGGAGTTGCACCGATGCTCTCACCCACGACCCGCAGGAGATCAGACTTTGCTGCCCGCTCCCGGCATCCCACACAGGTGCGGACCGGAGACGGGCGACTCATCCGCAACAAGTCTACCGCGCCGAGCCCCGTGGTGGCGCCAGGGCGCGGTCAGCGGCCGGGAGCCGTTGCGCCGCTGTCCGCGGGCGACGGTGCTTCGTCGGAGCGAATGTCGATCCGCCATCCCGTCATGCGAGCTGCCAAACGAGCGTTTTGGCCCTCCTTGCCGATCGCAAGGGACAGCTGATAGTCGGGGACCACCACCCGTGCCGACCGCGTGGCCTCGTCGACGATCTCGACCGACGACACGCGTGCCGGTGACAGCGCGTGAGCGATCATCTCGGCGGGATCTTCAGACCAGTCGACGATGTCGATCTTTTCCCCGTGCAGCTCGGTCATGACGTTGCGTACGCGTTGACCCATCGGACCGATGCAGGCACCTTTCGGGTTGATCCCCTCGGTCGTCGCACTGACCGCGATCTTGGTGCGGTGACCTGCCTCCCGGGCGATCCCGTTGATCTGGACCAGGCCCGAAGCGATTTCCGGCACCTCCAGTGCAAACAATTTCTTCACGAGATTCGGATGAGATCGAGACACCATCACCTGAGGACCTTTGGGCCCCTTGCGCACGTTGACAACGAGGCATCGCAGGCGCTGGCCATGGTCGTAGCGCTCGCCTGGCACGCGCTCAGCGGCAGGCAACACCGCCTCGATCTTGCCGAGGTCTACGAACACCATGTCAGGGTCGCGGCCCTGCTGCACCACGCCCGACACCACGTCGCCCTCTTTGCCGGAGAACTCACCGAACCTGAGCTCGTCCTCGGCTTCGCGCAAGCGCTGGAAGATGACCTGCTTTGCGGTGGCAGCAGCGATCCGACCAAATCCCTCCGGGGTGTCCTCCCACTCGCGGACCACCTCGCCGGACTCGTCACGTTCCCGCACCATGACTGCGACATGTCCGGACTTGCGGTCCAGGGAGACGTGGGCCTCCGGTTGAGCCTGAGGGGTGCGCTGGTAGGCCACCAGCAGTGCTTGCTCGATCGCATCGACGAGCACATCGAACGCGATCTCCTTTTCGCGCTCCAGTGAACGCAAGATCGCCATGTCGATATCCATGTCACTCCTCCTCTTGCGACTTTGCTGGTTCAGCATCTTTGTGAGGGCCGTCGGCCGCCCGGGCTGCACGAGCACCAACCTGGCTGCGCCTTGGCGCCTTCTGCGACCTCCTCGGTCCATTCGACAGATCCGGCCGGTTGAACTCGATTTCGACGCGCGCCTTCGCAGTGTCGGCATAGGACACCTCTTTCGTGTCACCCTCCACATCGAGGGTGGCGCTCGATTCTCCGGCAGCCATAACCCGCCCGATGAATGGGGCACCCTCGCGAGGCGTCACCTTGACCAACCGGCTGATGTTGCGCTGCCAGTGTCGTGGCAACGTCAACGGACGGTCGATCCCGGGCGATGTGACTTCCAGCGTGTACGGCGCGTCGCCGAGCACGTCTTGTTCGTCGAGGAGCGAGCTGACCAGCCTGGTGGCCTCGGCGATCTCGTCGAGGGTGACGCCGCCGCTCTTGTCGACGAGCAGCCGCACGAGTTGTCGTCGCCCCGCCACCGACATCTCGACGTCTTCGAGGTCGAGCCCAGACGATGCCAGCGGTTGCGTCACAACCTCGAGGACCGCCTCCTTGGGCTGTTGACCGGACACGAGCAGGCCTCCTCAAATGTTGTGTTGTCGTGCCGAGCCAGCCTAGCCGCAAGCCGCAGCCGCTTTGACCCACGCCGCACCGAACCGTAACCCCCGTCAGACGAGCACGATTGGGGTAGCGTCACGCGCGTGCATAGTCGCGACGACGTGAGCCGTCGCCATCTTCTCGGTGGCGCCGCTGCCTTTGCAGCTGGGCTCGTGGCCGGATGCGCGAACAGCACAGACCTCCCGCGATCGCGCACGTCGATCAGCCCCGGCCCCAGTGCCTCAACTCCAAAGCAGCACGAGATCGGCCAGTCGCTCGGGCTGCAGGCGGCCGACGACATCGCCTTGGTGGTCGACGCGATCGCCTCTGAGGAGGCCTTGGCCACCTTCGGTGCCACAGCAGCGACGATCCATCCGCAGCTATCCGCCGTGCTGGATCTCGTGAGAACGCGAGGCCGAGCGCATGCTTCGCTGCTGCGTGAGGCGCTCGTCGACTTCGAAGCCCCGCACGCAGGTCAACCAGCGGTCATTCCTCGCACACCACGGGCCACCTATTCCAAGCTGATCTCGCTGCTCACCGACGCCGAGGAACAAAGGCTGGCCGACTGCTTGGCAAGCGAGTCCGGCCTCCTGGCCAGAGTATTTGCGTCAATGTCGGCCTCGCACGCGGCGGCTGCGGCGCAGCTGGTGACGACCTCATCAGGGCCCATTCCGTGAATCGGGTAGACGCACTGCAGAGCTGCCTGGCAGCCGAACATGCTGCGCTCTTCGGCTACGGGGTGCTAGGCGGTGTGCTCGCCGGCGTCCCCGCCGGCGAGCCAGATTTGGAACGCGCCCAATCGTCATACGCGGTGCATCGCCAGCTGCGCGACGACTTGACTGTCCTGATCTCCGAGGCTGAGGCGGAACCCGTGGCCGCAGCCGCCGTGTATGACCTGCCGTTCACAGTGCGGGACCGCCTGGGCTGTCGGCACCTCGCCCGACTGCTCGAGGGCCGGACGGCAACGGTCTATGGGCTGGCGATCGCGGCAACCGTCGACGAGGACCGCGCTTTTACCGCCGCGGCGCTTCGTGGGAGCGTTCTGCGTGAGGTCAGCTGGGGTGCTGACGTGGTGCCATTCCCAGCGATTCCCGAATTGTAGACAGTGTTGCGCGCGCCCCGCGTCGCCAGTTGTCGCGGGCGCTGACCTTACGACAGACGATGCAAAGCCTCTACCACGCAACAGCGGCTGCGAAGAGACTCCGCAGCCGCTGCCTAGATGACTAGCTCAGGCGAGTCAGGTGCGGTAGGCCGTCCACATCTGCGAGGCGCGTGAGGACTGACCACCCGTGAACTGGTTGTAGCAGGAGTCGTAGCTGTAGTCCATGTAGTTGTGAATCGGGTCCAGACCCGGCAGCGTGCATGAGTCCCGGCCCACGGGGCAACCCTCGGAGCCACTGGCCTGGGCGGGCGTGTCACCGACCGAGTCGTTGGTCGTCGTACAGCCACCTTGGAAGGTGTGGTAGAGCCCGAACCAGTGGCCCGCCTCGTGGGTGGCCGTCTCGCCGAGGTTGTAGTTGGCGATGGTTCCGCCCGGCAGAGAGGCGTAGTGCACGCGGATGCCGTCGATCTTCGGGTTGGCGGCATAGTCCCAGGGGAACGTGGCGACACCGAGGTACT
>JACCZJ010000205.1 GCA_013696065.1 Nocardioidaceae bacterium | reverse complement strand
GTGCTACCGCGTTGCCTGCGGACGCCGCCCACCTGGGGGGCGTTCTCGACGAACGGCTACCGCCAGGACAGACGAAGACCTGATCGGCTGATCCCCCTTCAGGAGGCGAGGAATTCGACGGTGATGGGTTCGGCCGCGGTGTCGGGAGGCGGGGTGAGATAGACGACAGCGGCTTTGGAGTCGCTCCCCGGTCTCCAGGAGATGACTGAGGAGCTGGGACCGACGCTCAGCAGGCCGGCGTCGCTGCCCGACGTACACCAGCCCCCAGATGCGGCCGTCTGGTTGCTTGATGATCTTGTGTGCCGGAGGAGAATGTGCAGCGCCCGACTCCTTTGGCACAATGTCGGTCATGCCAGAGCCCGTCCACCTCCCTGCGCGCCCGCGGGTCCTCTCGGGGATCCAGCCGACTGCCGACTCTTTTCACCTAGGCAACTATCTGGGGGCGGTGCGGCAATGGGTATCGCTTCAGTTCGACCATGATGCCTTCTACTGCATCGTCGACCTCCACGCGATCACGGTCGAGCACGATCCCGAGGCGCTCCGGCGACGTACGCTCGGCTCCGCCGCTCAGCTGCTGGCCCTAGGGCTTGATGCCAAGCAGTGCACGCTTTTCGTGCAGTCGCAGATCCCCGAGCACGCCCAGTTGGCGTGGGTGCTTGGGTGCCTGACGGGCTTCGGTGAAGCCTCGCGCATGACGCAGTTCAAGGACAAGTCGGCCAAGGGCGGTCAAGACCGTACGTCGGTCGGGCTGTTCACCTACCCGATCTTGCAGGCGGCTGACATCTTGCTCTATCAAGCCAATCGCGTGCCGATCGGTGCGGACCAGCGCCAGCACCTCGAGCTGACCAGAGACCTCGGTGGTCGGTTCAATCACCGGTTCGGCGACACCTTCGTGTTGCCGGAGCCGCACATCCTCAAAGAGACTGCCAAGATTCTGGATCTCCAGAACCCGTCAGCCAAGATGAGCAAGTCGGCGTCGTCGCCAGGTGGGCTCGTCGAGCTGTTGGAGGAGCCCAGACTGGCGGCGAAGAAGGTCCGCTCAGCCGTGACCGACTCGGGCAGCGAGGTGCGCTTCGATGCGGAAGAAAAGCCAGGGCTCTCCAATCTGCTGACGATCTATTCGACACTCAGCGGCCGCACCATCGACGACATCGTGGCGGAGTACGCCGGCCGGGGCTACGGCGATCTGAAGAAGGACTTGGGCGTCATCGTCGAGGACTTCATCACTCCCTTCAGGCAGCGCACGCTCGAACTGCTCGACGACAGGGCCGAGCTCGAGTCCGTTCTCATCGAGGGAGCGGACCGGGCCCGTGAGGTGGCGACCAAGACCCTCGCCGACGTCTACGAGCGCGTCGGCTTCGTCCGTACTCGGTGACGATGCTCGAGCGATAGGGTCTGCACGATGTCCACAATCGGTGTCGCCATAGCCGTTCCGGAGCCTTATGCGGCCGAGTTGCAGGGTCACCGGGCGGCGTTCGGAGACGCGGAAGCTGCCTCGATTCCGACTCACGTGACACTGGTGCCGCCCACGGACGTGGGAGATGCACTCGGCGTGGTGACCAGGCACCTGGGTGCCGTTGCTTGCCGACATGCGCCTTTTGGCATGAGGCTGCGGGGCACGGCGACCTTCCGACCGATCTCCCCGGTCGTGTTCGTCAGCGTCACCGAGGGCATCTCGGCATGCGAGCTGCTCGCCGACGACATCAGGAGAGGACCTCTCGAGCAGCGTTATCCCTTCCCCTATCATCCGCACGTCACCATCGCTCACCACATCGATGACGCGGCCCTCGATGTCGCCTACGAAACCCTTGCCGACTACGACGCGTCCTTCGAGGTCGAGTCGTTCAAGCTCTACAAGCATTGCGACGACGGCGTATGGCGTACGGTCTCCAGCTTTGCGCTGAGCGCTGACATCTGAGCTAGACAGAGAGAGTTCCATGGCCGAGGACAAGCCAGACAAGGCGACCGGGATCAAGGCACGCCTCCAGGCGGCACGTGATCGCTATCCCTTCCTGGACCATCTGATCAACATGGTGGAGCACTACAACAAGGTCGAAGGGAACGTTCTCGCGGGTGCTGCTACCTATTTCGGTTTCCTCTCCTTCTTCCCGATCTTGGCGCTGGCCTTCGCCGTCGTGGGGTATGTGAGCGTGTATTACTCCGACGCGCAGGGCAACCTCGTCACGGCGATCGAGCAGATCTTCCCAGGGATCGTCAGCCAAGACGACCAGCCCGGCAAGATCAGCCTGAGTCAGATCGAGGGCGCAAAAGCTGCGGCGGGGATCATCGGCTTTCTCGGGGTCCTCTACTCCGGTCTGAACTGGATCTCCGGTCTGCGCACGGCCCTGCAAAACGCATTCGAGATTCCGAGTGACAAGAAGGGCAACTTCTTTGTAGGCAAGGGCATTGACCTGATGGCCCTAGCCGTCATCGGTGTCATCTTGATCGTGTCGGTCGGTATCGCTGGGGTCGTTCAAGGCTTGGGTGGCACGATTCTCGCCTGGCTAGGGCTCGACGCCACTCTGATCGGTCCGCCGCTGATCTGGCTGGTTGCCGTCCTGTTGGGGATTGCGTCGAGCACGGTTTTGTTCTTCGTGATGTACAAGCTGCTGGGTCGACCTCACATCCCCAAGAAGGTGATCTTGCAGGGAGCATTCTTCGGTGCCGCGGGCTTCGAGGCCCTCAAGATGATCGTCGTCAAGGTGCTCGGCGGGGTTGGTGGGTCCGACTTTGCGCCGCTTGCAATCGCCATCACGCTACTCGTTTGGATCAACTACTTCTCGAGGCTGGTCGTCTATGGGGCGTCGTGGGCCATGACGTCACCCCATGCATACGAGGCAGTCACACGCCGGACCGACGCATCCCTCGCAGCCGTAGTCCGGGCAGACTTCGCCGACGAGGAGGCGCGCGTCACTCCAGCAGCCGCCATGGCGCTCAGGGATGGCCATGCCGGGCCGGCCGGTCGCTTCGACGCCGGCAGCGCGGCGCTCGGTGCGGCTGCTGCGCTCGTCGCAGCTGCGTTGTTCGGCCGACGAGACTGACGACCCGACCCGACTCCACTCCACCCTGCGCCGCCGGAGACAATGCCTGCTGTGAAGCTCACTCGCCGCCACGCCTTGCTGCTCCTCGGTATTGCCCTGTGGAACGTCCTCACGTACAGCGTCTTCATCAAGAACTTGATGGCCACGGAGAGCCGCCCGACTGCGTTCTATGTCGCGCATACGATCTTGATCGTGGTCAACCTCGCGATCGCAGCGATTCTGGCTGTCTGGGGCCTGCGGGTATGGCGGAGCACTGGGTCATGAGGGCACCCCGGCCTCGTCGCGCAGATATCGAGGCGGCGGCTTTCCGTCTCGGTGGCGCGATTCGTCGTACGCCGGTGATCACCCTGGCGCCCGAGGAGACTGGCCTCGACGCCCACGTGGCGTTGAAGCTCGAGCTGTTGCAGCACAGCGGGTCATTCAAGGCGCGCGGGGCACTGAACTCGGTGCTCACCTTGGCGCCAGGCACCGGGGCGGTGTGCGCTGCCTCGGGCGGCAATCACGGTGGTGCAGTGGCGTGGGCGGCGCAACGCAGTGGTGTCGTCGCTGACGTGTTCGTGCCGGTCAACGCGCCAGAGGCGAAGGTCGAGCGCATACGTGACTATGGCGCTCGCGTCCACCTCGTGGAGGGCACCGTCAAAGAGGCGTTGATGGCATGTCAGGACTTCTCGGACGCCGAGGGCGCCCCTCTGATCCACCCCTACGATGCGTTCGAGACCGTGGCCGGAGCCGGCACGTTGGGTCTGGAGATCGAGGAGCAAGTGCCGGAGGCCGGGCTGGTCGTCGTCGCCTGTGGAGGTGGGGGGCTGTATGCCGGCTTAGCCGCCTCACTGGAAGGAGTCGCCCGGGTCCAACCCGTCGAGCCCGATCGCTGCCCGAGCCTGGCGGCGGCCTTGGCGGCCGGTGAGCGGGTGGAGGTGGCCGTCGGCGGAGTTGCCGTGGATTCGCTCGGGGCGGCTTCGGTGGGCGAGATTGCGTTCGAGTCTGCTCAGGAGTCGGCCGTGGATCCCGTAGTCGTGACGGACGCTCAAATCACGGCCGCCCGCCACTTTTTGTGGCAGCGGGTGCGGGTGCTGGCCGAGCCGGGCGCCTGTGTGGCGCTGGCTTCGGTGTTGGGTGGCCAGACCACTGTGCCGGCTGGACAAACCGCAGTCGTCGTCATCTCGGGCGGCAACAACACCACCCTCCCGACCCTCGTCGAAGGTGTGCTCGTCGGAGCCTGATCTCCCGTAGAGATGGGTCTCTGACGTTGTGTCAGCGACGCGAAGCCCCATCTTGGTGGGCCAGTGGCGAGCAGTCAGCGGCGAAAGATAAGGGCGCGCTTGACCTCTTGAATCGCCTTGGTGACCTCGATGCCACGAGGGCATGCCTCGGTGCAGTTGAAGGTGGTGCGGCAGCGCCATACCCCTTCGTTGTCGTTGAGGATTTCGAGCCGCTGGGCGGTGCCCTCGTCACGACTGTCGAAGATGAAGCGGTGCGCGCCCACGATGGCTTGCGGGCCGAAGTATTGGCCATCGGCCCAATAGACAGGACATGACGTCGTGCAGGCTGCACACAGGATGCACTTGGTGGTGTCGTCGAAGCGATCGCGGTCTTTCTGGGACTGGACGCGCTCGCGGGTCGGCTCGTTGCCATCGGTGATAAGGAACGGCATCACCGACTTGTAGGCGGCGAAGAACGGCTCCATGTCGACGACGAGATCCTTGAGCACCGGCAGCCCCTGGATCGGCTCGACCGTGATGGGCTTGCCCGGGTTGACGTCCTTGAGGAGCGTCTTGCAGGCAAGCCGGTTACGCCCGTTGATCCGCATCGCGTCGGATCCGCACACGCCATGGGCGCAGGATCGCCGGAAGGTCAACGTGCCGTCTTGGTCCCACTTGATGGTGTGCAGGGCGTCGAGCACGCGGTCGGTCGGCTGCTGTACCACCGAGAACGTCTCCCACGAGACCTCATCGGAGACTTCGGGGTTGTAGCGCCGAAGCTTCAGGGTGACGTCCATCAGTACTTGCGCTCCATCGGGCGGTATCGGGTCTGCACGACAGGTTTGTAATCGAGCCGTATGGTCACCGAACCGTCGTCTGCGAGCTGGCGATAGGCCATCGTATGGCGCATGAAGTTGACGTCGTCGCGAGTGGCGTAGTCCTCGCGGAAGTGGCCGCCGCGCGACTCGTTGCGCGCAAGTGCCGAGACAACCAGCACCTCGGCGAGCTCGATCAAGAAGCCGAGCTCGATCGCCTCGAGCAGATCGGTGTTGAAACGCTTGCCCTTGTCTTGCACAGAAACGTTTGCGTAGCGCGTCTTGAGACCGTCGATATCGGAAAGCGCCTGCTTGAGCGAACCCTCGGTGCGATAGACCTGTGCGTTGAGATCCATGGTGGCCTGCAGCTCGCCGCGGATCGCGGCCACCCGTTCGGTGCCGGCACCATCTCGCATCGACTCGATGAGGTGTATGACGAACGCAGCCGGGTCGTCGGGCAGGTCGAGTTTGGGAGCCGACTGTGCGTAGACGGCCGCATTGAAGCCGGCCCGTCGGCCGAAGACGTTGATGTCGAGCAGCGAGTTGGTGCCCAGCCGGTTGGCGCCGTGCACCGATACGCAGGCCACCTCGCCAGCGGCATACAGGCCTGGCACGACGTCTTGGTTGTTGAACAAGGCCTCGCCGGCGATGTTGGTGGGGACCCCACCCATCGCATAATGCGCTGTGGGGAAAACCGGGATCGGCTCGTCATAGGGCTCGACGCCGAGATAGGTGCGAGCAAACTCGGTGATATCGGGCAGTTTCGCGTCGATCTGTTCTCTCGGCAGGTGGGTCAGGTCGAGCATGACGTAGGCGCTTTCTGGCCCACAGCCGCGGCCTTCACGCACCTCGTTGGCCATGGCTCGCGCGACCATGTCGCGGGGTGCCAAGTCCTTGATGGTGGGGGCGTAGCGCTCCATGAATCGTTCGCCGTCCTTGTTGCGCAAGATCCCACCCTCGCCGCGCGCTGCCTCCGACAAGAGCACTCCGAGGCCCGCCAGACCGGTCGGGTGGAACTGGAAGAACTCCATGTCCTCCAGGGGCAGCCCCTTGCGCCATACGATGCCCATGCCATCACCGGTGAGCGTGTGAGCGTTGGACGTCGTGCGGAAGACCTTGCCGAAGCCTCCGGTCGCGAGCACGACGGCCTTGCCGGCGAAGACGTGGATGCGACCCGTGGCGAGCTCGTAGGCCACCACGCCGGATGCCCGGCCAGCGGTGATCAGGAGGTCGAGCACATAGAACTCGTTGAAGAAGTCGACGTTTTGCTTGACGCACTGCTGGTAGAGCGTCTGCAAGATCATATGGCCGGTGCGGTCGGCGGCGAAGCATGAACGGCGCACGGGTGCTTCGCCGTGTTGGCGCGTATGCCCCCCGAAGCGGCGTTGGTCGATGCGACCCTCGGGGGTGCGGTTGAAGGGTAACCCCATCTTTTCGAGGTCGAGAACGGCGTCGATGGCCTCTTTGCACATCACCTCGGCAGCGTCTTGGTCAACGAGGTAGTCGCCACCCTTGACGGTGTCGAAGGTGTGCCATTCCCAGTTGTCGTCCTCGACATTGGCGAGTGCAGCACACATGCCGCCTTGCGCTGCGCCTGTGTGCGACCGGGTCGGATACAGCTTGGTGAGTACGGCGGTCCGCGCTCGGCTTGAAGACTCGAGGGCGGCGCGCATCCCGGCGCCACCAGCGCCGACGATCAAAACGTCGTACGAGTGAAACTCAATCTCCATGGTCGGGCAGCCTCACTGACAAACGCTGAGCGTCGAGTCGGGGTCGATACACGGGTCGAATGTGAAGATCACCAAGGTGCCGAGCACGATCACGACGATCGAGGCGAGATAGAGCAACGACTTGAGCCAGAAGCGGGTGCCGTCCCGTTCGGCGTAGTCATTGATGATCGTCCGCAGGCCGTTGGTGCCGTGTAGTTGGGCAAGCCACAGCATGAGCAGGTCCCAGGTCTGCCAGAAGGGACTAGACCATTTGCCGGCTACGAAGGCAAAGTCGACGCCGTCGATGCCGTCGCCCAACATCAAGTTGACGAAGAGGTGCGCGAGGACGAGAAAGACCAGCAGCACACCTGAGAGCCGCATGAAGAGCCAGGAATAGAGCTCGAAGTTGCTCTTGCTGGCGAGGTTACGCGGCGCTTGGATCACCGGTGTCGAGGTAGCCATGTCAGTGTCCAAACACGATAGTCAGGTGGCGGATGACGAAGGGCACGAAGAGCAGAAAGGAGACCGCGATCACGCCGTAGGAGAGCTGCCGTTGGTAGCGCGGCCCCTGAGACCAAAAGTCGATGAGCACGACCCGGAGACCGTTGAAGGCGTGGAAGAGAACGGCCGCGACAAGGCCCGCCTCGAGGAGGCCGACGAGGGGGTTCTTGTAAGTGCCCATGACGTCGTTGTACGCCTCGGGCGAGACCCGCACGAGTGCGGTGTCGAGCACATGGGCGAAGAGGAAGAAGAAGATCAAGACGCCGGTAACGCGGTGCGCGACCCAAGACCACATGCCTTCCCGGCCTCGATAGAGCGTCCCTGAGGGAAGAATGCTGGCCACCGTCGAACCCTTCGATGTCGATGTGAAAGCGGTTGGCTGCACGTGGTACCGCGGCTGACTAAGCAGTGTGCTGGATCAGTCCGACACCGGCAAGCCCGTAGTCACAATATCGCCGCCACCGCGATTTAGCCTCCCCGGCCCTGGTGACATCTCTCTCATTGCTGCGGGAGGCTGACTGCTGTTTCCCGTCGCGACGCGTGTTGGTCAGGCGGTTCTGGTGGCCTTCGTGGTGCCAGTCGACGGTGAGGATG
>JACCZJ010000142.1 GCA_013696065.1 Nocardioidaceae bacterium | reverse complement strand
GGCGACATCGCCATCGTTGCCGGATTTCAAGGCGTCTCGATGGACACCAAGGACATCACCACGCTGGGCCGCGGAGGTTCCGACACGACGGCGGTGGCACTTGCCGCGGCGCTCGACGCCGAAGTGTGCGAGATCAACACAGACGTCGACGGCATCTTCACTGCCGACCCGCGCATCGTGCCCAGGGCCCGACGCATCCCGCGCGCGTCCTACGAAGAGATGCTCGAACTCTGCGCCTCGGGCGCCAAGATTCTGCACCTGCGCTGCGTCGAGTACGCCCGGCGCTACAACATCCCCATCCACGTGCGCTCGTCGTTTTCACAGCAGACCGGCACGTGGGTCGTCGACTCCAGTGAGGTGGACCCGATGGAGCAAGCAATCATCTCAGGCGTCGCGCACGACCGCAGCGAAGCCAAGATCACCGTCGTCGGAGTGCCCGACAAGGTGGGGGAGGCGGCCCGTATCTTCGAGGCTCTCGCCGAGTCGGCGATCAACATTGACATGATCGTGCAGAACATCTCGGTCGCCTCCAGCGGGCGTACCGACATCTCGTTCACTCTGCCGCGCGACGACGGCCAGGCCGCGATGACGGCGCTGTCACGTCTGCGCGACGAGGTCGGCTACGAGGCCCTGCTGTATGACGACCGTGTCGGCAAGATCTCCTTGGTCGGCGCTGGCATGCGCAGCCATCCCGGTGTCACCGCCAAGTTTTTCGCGTCACTCGCCTCAGCGGGGGTGAACATCGAGATGATTTCAACCTCGGAGATCCGTATCTCCGTCATCATTGACGAGGATCAGATCGATCCCGCGGTCACGGCCGTGCACTCGGCCTTCGACCTCAACGATGCCGATGTCGAGGCCGTTGTCTATGGAGGGACAGGGCGATGACGCAGACCAGACCAACGCTTGCCGTGGTTGGCGCGACCGGAGCCGTGGGCACGGTCATGCTCGACATCTTGTCGACCCGCGAAAACGTGTGGGGCGAGATCCGGTTGCTCGCGTCGGCGCGCTCAGCTGGCAAGACGCTGCGTTGCCGAGGCGAGGAGGTCGTCGTACAGGAGCTGACCGAGGACTCGTTCGACGGAGTCGACGTGGCGATGTTCGACGTACCCGACGACGTGTCGGCTAAATGGGCGCCGATCGCTGCTGCCAAGGGGGCTGTCGCGGTCGACAATTCCGGAGCCTTCCGGATGGATCCCGACGTTCCGCTGGTCGTCCCCGAGGTCAACGGCCACGCGGCCCGCAACCGACCCAAGGGCATCATCGCCAATCCCAACTGCACAACGCTCACCATGATGGATGCACTCGGGGCTCTGCACCATCGCTGGACGCTGAGGGAGCTGGTCGTGGCGTCCTACCAGGCAGCTTCGGGTGCGGGGCAGCCCGGAATCGACCGGCTGTATGACGAGATCGAGGTGGTAGCGGGGAACCGCTCACTCGGCACCGGCGCCGGTGACGTGCGGGCCACGGTCGTCAACAAGCTGGGGGCGGACAGCCCCTTCGGTGCGCCCCTGGTCCTCAACGTCATACCGATGGCCGGATCGTTTCGTGAAGGCGGCTGGACGAGTGAAGAGCTCAAGGTGCGCAACGAATCCCGCAAGATCTTGAATATCCCAGACCTGAAAGTGTCGGCAACCTGCGTTCGGGTGCCCGTGGTCACCACTCACTCCTTGGCAGTGCATGCCGTCTTCGCCGGCGACATCGACGTGGCTGAGGCCCGCCAAGTCCTGATCGAGGCGCCGAGCGTGGTGGTCATCGACGATCCAGACCGTGGTGAGTTCCCGACGCCCGCCGACGTGGTGGGCTGCGACCCGACCTTTGTGGGCCGTCTGCGCCAGGCTCTCGACTTCCCCAACACGCTGGATCTGTTCGTCTGCGGCGACAATCTGCGCAAGGGCGCGGCACTCAACACGGCCCAGATCGCCGAACTCGTCGCGGCCGAGCTGACGTCCGGCGGCTGAGCCTGTGAGCGTCTGATGAGGGGATCGCCAGCCCCGCCGGCCGGGCTGTTGCGGTGATTCGGGCTTGCAGAACGGGCCCGGCTATCGAAGTGACCGGGCCCGTTTTTGTGGGTCGGGCTGACAGTGTGCTGGTTCAGGACATAGGAAACCTATGTCTCAAGACATAGGAAACCCGGTCGTGGGTTCGATGCTCGGTCATGTCCAAAGCCAGGCTGATCATCACCGCCGTCATCATCGAGGGCCGCACCCAAGCCGAAGTCGCCGCCACCTACGGCCTCTCCAAGGGCTGGGTCTCCAAGCTCATCGCCCGCTACAACGCCGAGGGCGAGACCGCCTTCGAGCCCCGATCCCGACGACCCAGGACCTCCCCCGGCGCCCTTGATGGCCGCCTCGTCGAGCTGATCCTCGAGCTGCGCCACAAACTCACCGTCGCCGGTCTGGACGCTGGTCCCGACACGATCGCCTGGCACCTCGAACAGCACCACGCCACGGTGGTCTCCCGGTCCACGATCAGCCGCCACCTGAGCCGCGCCGGGCTCGTGACCCCCGAGCCCAGGAAACGTCCGAAGACCTCCTACGTCCGGTTCGAAGCATCGATGCCGAACGAGACGTGGCAGTCCGACTTCACCCACTACCGGCTCGCCGGACCCGAAGGCACCCCAGGCGCCGACGTGGAGATCATCAGCTGGCTCGACGACTGCACCCGCTACGCACTTTCGGTGACCGCGCACCGCCGCGTCACCGGACCAATCGTCACGGCGACCTTCCGTCAATGCCTTGCCCTGCACGGGATCCCGGCCTCCACGCTGACCGATAACGCCATGGTCTATACGGTCCGCCTCGCCGG
>JACCZJ010000108.1 GCA_013696065.1 Nocardioidaceae bacterium | reverse complement strand
CCACCGCTCCTCCGCAGCGCGGAAGTAGCGTTCCTTCTGGAACCCGCCGAAGACCACTGGCCTCTCGGCGCGTGCGCAGCACTCGTCCTCGATAGCCCACGACAGCGCGATCAGAGTGGACTTTTTCAGCCGCTGAGGCTGCAGGGCAGGGTGTCTGCGGCGGAGAACCGCGTAGACCGAAGGCGCGCCCGGGGGGTCCTCGACGGCCGCCTGGATCAACGTCACCTCTGCTATCGCCACCTCCAGGCGCGCGCCGGACTCTCGCCGCCGGATCACCTGGCGCACAAGCTCGACAACGCTTTCGGCATACCGGCGATGGCCGCTGTCGCGGCGCTCGGCCCGTGGGAAACCGTGTCGCGTCTCCCACATGCGCAACGTGGCAGGTTTCAAGCCCGTCCGTTGCGCAAGATCGCCAATGGTGAGACTCCTCCCCGAAGACGCCGTCGAGATCAGGGCTTGCGTAGAGGAGGCATCAGGGCGCATGATGGCATCCTAAACCTAAACAACCCGTTGAAGAAAGTGTCTAACTTTCCCGGGCTCGACCAAAGGAGTTCCCATGACCGAGAGCACCACGAACACCACTGACCAGACCGGCGAGGTCGTCGACTGGACCGACCTCGGTCGCGAGATGTGGTCCTTTCTCACCGGTCGCGAGGCGGCGATCAACTACCGCTTCATCGACATGGCCGTCGAGGACCCCCGCGACACCGGCGCCGCGGCCCCGCGGGCGACTTGGAAGCTCAACGGCACCCTTCAGGTAACCACCAAGGACAACGCCAGCCCAACCGAGGGCGTTGTCTGAACTGATGGCCACCCTGACCGTTGACGCCGACCTGGAGTTCTCGGTCGACATCCCAGGTTCGCGCTCCGTATACGGGGCGCTGACCGGTTCCGGGAAGGCGCTGGAACTGCGGGTCAGCCACCTTTTCCTGTTCCCCGGACGATCAGACACGGGCGTCATCCGCGGGCTCGCCAAGGGCCTTGCGGACAGAGGATTGTCGATCAGGGTGGTCACGCCGTCCGGGCCGCTCGTCACCCTGGGAGCGGCGAGAACCTCGTGGCTGCAGAGCCGAGTGACGGGCTCGCGGCACATCCGCATCGAGGGTGGGGCGGGACTATGGTCTTTGATCCGCGGCCGGAGCCAGGCCCCGACCGGGGGAGCGCTACCGTCCGCAGAACTCACACCGCCCTTGACGCCGTTCCCGATTGTGCCCACGATGATCCGGCGCCGCCGTCGGCCAGTGACAACGACGCATGATCCGAACCGGGGCGGGAGTCCGCGATTGGTCATGCCGCCTGGGCCGTACGCGAGACTAGGCGATCGCCCGAAGGTGTTCCCGCTGCACGACGACGTCACCACCATAGGTGGGGGTGCCGACTGCGACATTCGGTTGCCCGGACTTGAGCCGCTGCACGCCGAGATCCGGCATGACGACGAGGACGAGTTCGTGCTCGTGCGGAGGGGCAGCCCCGGCACTACTCGGGTGCACGGTGCCCCGGTTGAGACCGCGAGTCTACGCACCGGATGCGGGATCGATCTTGGTCAGTGGCACCTGTCGTACTTCCGTGAGGAGTATGCCGATCACGGCAGGCCGTACGGCGGTCGAATCGGTGGCGAGCTTGGCCATCAACGGTCCCAGCCCAGCCGGGCCGGGCAACACCGCCAGGTCGAGAAGGACCGATGACCTGGCCGGGGCATGTCCTGGTCGCGGGAGCGTCCGGTTTCGTCGGACGGCGACTCTGTGCTGCGTTGACCGCAGCCGGCCATCAGGTACGGGCGATGACCCGAAACCCCGACACCTACGACGGACACGGCGAGGCGGTGTACGGGGATGTGCATGACGCCGTCACGTTAGAGCACGCCCTTGACGGGTGCCGGGCAGCCTACTACCTGGTGCATTCGCTGGACTCGAAGGACTTCGAACGCCTGGACGCGGAGGCTGCCCGAGCCTTCGGCAAGGCCGCCTCCGAAGCAGGTGTCCAGCAGATCATCTATCTCGGGGGACTCGGCAGCGAAACCGACCAGCTGTCCTCGCATTTGCGCAGCCGACGCGAGGTCGAAGGCTTGCTCGGTAGTGCTGCGACGCCGGTCACCGTGCTGAGAGCCGGCATCATCGTGGGCAGTGGCGGCATCTCGTGGGAGATGACACGGCAGTTGGTTGATCATCTCCCCGCTATGGTGACGCCGCGCTGGGTGCGCACCAGGACACAGCCGATCGCGGTCGCCGACGTCGTGCGCTACCTCGTGGGGGTGCTCGACGAGCCCCGGTCCAAGGGACGGGTCTTCGAGATCGGCGGCCCCGAGGTGCTGCAGTACGTCACGATGCTGCGCCGGGTGGCCAAGATCAAGAAACGTCGGCTGTTGATCGTGCCGGTTCCGCTGCTCAGCCCCGGTCTGTCGTCGCGTTGGCTGGCGCTCGTCACCGATGTCGACACCCAGACCGGGCGGTCACTCATCGACTCGATGGCCAACGAGGTGGTGGTCTGCGACGACAGCATCAAGTCCATCGTCACCTTCGAGGCGATGGGGTACGACGAAGCGGTGCGCACCGCCCTGAGCGAGCGGGACCAGCAGAAGACGGCTCGATGACCTCACCGCAGAGCACCACCTGGTGGCAGCGCGCTCGACAAGAGTTCGAGTCCCGGCTGCCGATGCCCATTACCCACGTCGTGCCGGTCGAGCATGTCGAGACGCCGGCCGTGATCGTCCGCAGGCGACGCGTCGTTGCCGGCGTCTGCCTGCTTGGCACCGGTCTGCTCGGTGTGTCCCTCTCGACAAGACCCGGCTCTAAGGAGTTCTACGGGCTCACCGCCGCAGTGGCGGCCACCTGGACCGCCGGTGGGTTACTGTCCGGGCCGCTGCACCTCGGCTGGATCCAGAGCCGCGACCAGCGGCTGCGCCGGCCGATCAGCACCCCGGCCGCAACTGGGGTCGGGGCGTTCGGCTTCTTCTATGGGTGCGCGCTCGTGGCGCGTAGTATCCCCGTGCTCGATCGGGCAATCGGCAACGTCTTGGCCTTCACCGAGGAGGGAAGCACTCCCCTGATCCTGGCGACGACGCTG
>JACCZJ010000100.1 GCA_013696065.1 Nocardioidaceae bacterium | reverse complement strand
GCGCACACCTCGCCGGTGCTCCTCGCGGCGGCTGCGGTTGTCTCGGTCGGGTCCGGCATGCCTTGCGCACCTGTCGGTCATGAACACACATGACCTGAGCCTGGAGCCCCTGATGAGTGTCGAGGATCTCGCGGAGTACCTCGGCGTCCCGGTACAGACGATTTACGACTGGCGGGTGGCCGGGACGGCCCCGCGAGCTTTCAAGTTCGGCAAGCGGCTGAAGTTCGCCGTCGCCGATGTCCGTGACTGGTTGGCCGCGCACCAGGAGGCCGACCATGAGTAGACAGCGCATTCCGTTCGGCAGCCACGGCCAGATCGCCGTGATGGATCTGCCAGACGGCCGGGTCAAGGTGCGCACGCGCTACCGCGACCTCGACGGTAAGCCCCGGCTGGTGTAGGTGCGTGCGAAGTCGCGGTCGGCGGCCGAGGCGGAGCTGAGGAAGCGGCTTGCGCAGCGCAACCTCTACCAACCCGTCGACACCACGCTCACGCTCGACAGCCTGTTCGGCGAGTGGGTCGACTACTGGCTCGCGGATCTGGACCTGGAGGGCCGGATTGCGCCGTCGACGCGGTTCAACTATGAGCGGGCCATGCGCGGGCTGGTCCTGCCCGCTTTCGAGCACCCGACGTTGCGCGAGATCGGGGTCGCCCGCTGCGATGCCCTGCTCAAGCAGCTGGGGCAGAAGTCCTTCTCCCGGTCGAAGCAGGCCAACGGTGTTGCGGCTCGCGTTCGGCCTCGCGGTCCGTCACGAGGTCGTGCCCCGCAACCCGATCGACGGCGCGAGGCTGCACAAGCCCAAGCGGACACCGACTGCGCTGACGGCGACCGAGGTCAATGCCATCCGCGCCGTCATCAAGGCCTGGGAGCACACCCGCGGCACCTGCGGGCCGAAACCTGATGGGCAGCTCGGCCAGATCGTCGAGGTCATGCTCGGCACCTCGGCTCGGATCGGGGGAGGCGTTGGTGATACGCCGCTGCGACCTCGACGTCACCACCACGCAAGCCACGCTTCGGATCCGCGGCACCATCGTCACCGAGCGAGGGGTGGGTACCTACCGCCAACCGCACCCGAAGACCGATCGCTCCAACCGCGTCGTCGCTCTGCCCACCTTCACCGCCGAGGCGATTCGCCGGCGACTCTCCGTGATGGCCGACCGGTCACCCGACGCGCTGGTCTTCCAGAGCAGAGAAGGCACCCCGCTGACAACGGCGAACGTGCGTCGCCAGCTCCGCAAGGTCCTCAGCGACGCAGGCATCACCGGCGTCCACCGCCACACATTCCGCCGGACAGTTGCGACGGTGATCGACGACCAGGCGAGCGTGAATCTCGCGGCCGAGCTGCTCGGCCACACCGACCCGAAGGTCACGATCGAGCACTACATCCGCCGCAACGAGCACGTGAACCCGCTAACCGCCGAGCTGCTCGATTCCGCCTTCGCGCCGGCGTCTGACGACGAGGAATGATAAGGTCATCTTATGACCCTGCTCGCTGAGTACCGTGGCGCGCGTCGAGACGAGGACGTCGCCAGGGTGCGTCGCGCGATTGCGCTGCGCGCGATGGTCGCGGAGGGTCTGAGCCAGCGGGAGATTGCCGAGTTGCTCGGTGTCTCGCAGCCAGCCGTCAGCCAGCAGCTCAAGTTTGCTCCCGACATTGACGGTGCCCACCCCGAGCTTCTTCTGGAGGCCGCTGGCCCGGTGCTCAAGGCGCTCGCGGGTGAGCACGGGTATCAGCGGCTTGCCGTGTTCGGCTCGGCTGCCCGTCACCAGGCTCGTCCGGAATCCGACATCGACTTGCTCGTCGAAGCCCCCGCCGGCACGTCGTCCTTCGAGTTCATCCGCTTCAAGCAGCTCATCGAGCAGGTCCTCGGCCGTGGGGTCGACCTGGTGGACTACGGCGGCCTCAAGCCGAAGCTGGACGACGAAATCCGGCGCGAGGCGGTGCTTCTGTGATGGACCGTCTGGCCAACATGGAGGACACAATTGATTGGGCCAATGACCCAGAGGTCGCTCGGAGTTGGCTACTCGCACACGCCCCCTACTCGCGGGTGCGATC
>JACCZJ010000082.1 GCA_013696065.1 Nocardioidaceae bacterium | reverse complement strand
CCGATGTGTCGTGGTGTTGCCCCGTATTGCGCTCGTCTGAGGAAAAAAACGGAACAAGGCAAGCTCGAACTGGCCGAGTATGATGCCACGAGGCGTTGGCCACTCAGCCCATCCGGAGCGAGTCGCTTTCACATTCCGCTGGTGGGATTCCGGCCCGATGGAGTCGAGCCCTCCTGGGTTCCAATGTCGAGTAGGTTCTCGTCCGCTCCCTCCCCCTCTTTTGGCCCCTGCTGGTCGCGCTCCTCAGCTTTGTGCTGCGCGGTCTCGTCGGGGTGCTCGCCTCCACCGTCCATCACGGCCCATCCTCTCGCTCTTGCTCCACGCTTAGAAGAAGGGCCTAGATCGCACTGACCCCGAGACGTAGCGACGCTTCGTCACGAGGGTGACAAGATCTCGCCTTCGCCATTTCCGTTGCTGGCATCCCGTTGGAACTCGTGGGATGACCGCAAGACCGGCAACGGTCTCCATCTAGGCCCTTGACACATATCGACCTTCGTCGATATATTGACGTTCATCGATACGAAGGGTGGATGAGTGGTCTTGCTCACGAAGGAGTTGCTGGCAGAAGGCGAGGTGTTGGCTTCGGTCGCTTGCTGTGGCGCCCTTGGCGCAAGGGTGCTGAGCGAAGAGGAGGCCGTGGCCACTGCCGAACTGTTCAAGGCTCTTGCGGATCCGGCCCGGGTGCGGATCGTGAACTTGCTCGCTACCAGTCCGGAGGCGGTCTGTGCCTGTTACCTGAACGATCCGGTTGGTCTCTCTCAGCCCACGGTTTCCCACCATCTGAAGAAGCTGGTCGATGTTGGCCTACTCGAGCGCGAGCAGCGCGGCAAGTGGGCGTATTTCTCGTTGAAGCGCGACGCGGTCGAGAAGCTGGCGGCGGTCGCCGATTTGAAGGGGGTGTGCTGCTGATGTCCACAACTGCTGACGATCTGCGCGAGGAGGTACGCCGTCGCTACGCGGACTCCGCCCGTGCCGTTACTGAGGGCTCTGGTGGGTGTGGCTGCGGGAGCGGCTCCTGCTGCGCCGATGGTGAGAGCGATGAGGGGAAATTCGGGGAAACGCTCTACCGGGCTGAGCAGAGAGGGGAACTACCCGAGGCGGCGGTACTGGCGTCGCTTGGCTGCGGGAACCCGACCGCGGTCGCCGATCTTCGGGAAGGCGAGACGGTGCTCGACCTCGGCTCCGGGGGCGGCATCGACGTGATCTTGTCGGCAAGGCGTGTGGGACGACAAGGCACCGCCTACGGACTCGACATGACAGACGAGATGCTCGCGCTGGCGCAGAACAACGCCCGTGAGGCCGACGTCACCAACGTGCACTTCCTGAAGGGCGTAATCGAGCAGATCCCGCTACTACCAGACGCCGTCGATGTGGTGATCTCGAACTGCGTCATCAACCTCTCGACCGATAAGCCAGCCGTGCTGACTGAGATCCAGCGGGTCTTGAAACCTGGTGGCCGCATCGGGATCAGTGACATCGTCGCGGAGGATCGCCTCTCTGGGGAGGAGCGTGCGCAGCGCGGCAGCTATGTGGGATGTATCGCAGGCGCGCTGTCCAAAAGTGAGTACGAGGCGGGGCTCGAGGCGGCCGGGTTCGAGCAGATCTCGGTCGAGTTCACCCACCAGGTGGCCGACGGGGTGCACGGTGCCATCGTCAAAGCAGTGAAGACGTCAGATCCGGAGAGCAGGGGGCTGCCGGTCATACAGCCTTCGGGCACGAGCGGCTGCTGCTAACGATCGCTCTGGTCGGGCTGATCCGGGCCCGGGGTGAAAGCATGGCAAGACAATCTCCCCGGGCCGAGTGCATGCTGAAACTGCATGACTAATGTCCTGTTCGTTTGTGTAGGGAATGCCGGCAGATCCCTGATGGCGGAGCGTTCCTGAGAGAGATCGCAGGTGATCGGTACCGCGCCCGGTCGGCGGGAAGCGCACCACGGTCCGACCCGCAACCACAGGTCCTCGAAGCCTTGAGGGAGATCGGCATTGACGCAAGCAACCATGTGCCTCGCTTGCTCGATTCAAACGATCTCGCTTGGGCGGACGTTGCGGTCTTCACATGTAGCGAAGAGGTATGTCCGATCACGCCGGGCGGCCGACGTGTCACTTGGCCGATAAGGGACCCAAAGGGTCTGCCGATCGAGGAAGTTACGGAGATCCGCGAAGAGACTAAATGGCGCGTCGAAGAGCTCGTTACTGACCTTGATTCCTCAACTGACGACCACCGCTGCAGTGGCGCCGAGGCCGACGTAGACGGCGCCGCTCAACTTCGCGAGTCGCCGTCGAGCGCGGCGGCCAGTGCGCAACCAGCCGCCCGCAGCCCGCGGCCACCAGGGCATACGCGCTGTCGCTGAGGCCGGCAAGCAGCGTGA
>JACCZJ010000014.1 GCA_013696065.1 Nocardioidaceae bacterium | reverse complement strand
GCCGGCGGGCTTCGAGCGCGCGGCCCTCCTGCGCAGTGCATCGCCAGCGCCGGGGCGCACTCGGATCGTGGCCGAGCTATGCGGATGCGGAGGTGCGAGAGACTCGGCCAACGCGCGAACATCCAGGCCGGTCGGCGGCTGGAAGCTGTCGGGTTCGCCAGCAAAGGCCGGCCGTCCTGTGATCCGGGACAGGCGGAACATACGTACGGCGTCCCGGTCCTGGTCGTGGCCCACGACATACCAGTGACCATGCCAGGACACGATGCCCCACGGCTCGAGGCGGCGGGTTTGGGACGTTTCTTGGGCTGGCCGCTGATAGTCGAATCTGAGCGGACGCCGCCTGGTCACTGCTTCGAAGACGGCGTCGAAGGCCGGCTCGTCGGTTGCCAGCTGCGGCTCGACGATCGAGAGCGCAAGCTCATCCACGCCCACTCCCCCGGCTCGCAGCTTCCGCAAGCCTTGAGTAGTCGCGGAGGCCAGGCTCGCGTGTTGCCACACCCGCGCCGCCAGGCCGACGACCGCGGCTTCGTCGGCCTCGAGACTGACCTCGGGCAGTTCGAAGAGGTCGCGTCTGATCCGATAGCCGACCTCGTCGTCGAACATCTTGTCGAGCGTACCGACCTCGATCGGCACGCCGAGCACCCGCAACTCCTCCTTGTCCCGGTCGAACATCCGGTCGAAGGCGTCGTCGGAGAGACCGTGGTAGGCCTCCACAGCTTCCCGGATCCGGTTTTTGCCGATGTAGTGCCTCGCGACCAGCAGGCAGATGGTCAGATTCATCAGCCGCTCGGACTTATGCGCTGTCATTGCCGTCATCCCCTCCGCTGAGCGCTCCTGTGCGTCAGTATGCCGCCAAAATGTCGACAGAGAAGATCAGGTCGGAGTCGGGCGGGATTTCCTCACCTTGACCCTGAGCGCCGTAGCCGAGCTCGCTGGGGATGACCAGGACTACGCGCGAACCGACAGTCTGCCCGACCAGGCCCTGCGTCCATCCCGGTATCACCTGGTCGAGGCTGAAGGATGCCGGTTCGCCGCTCGACCAGGATTCGTCGAAGACGGTGCCATCAGGGTAGATCTGACCGACATAGTGCACCTCCAGGCTCTGCCCTGCCTCCACGGTGGAGCCGTCGCCCTTGATGATCGGATAGGCGCCCAACTCGTCCACGGTCTTGGGTGTCGTCTCGGTCGCAGTGAACTTTTCCGGCCGCTGCTTGTCGTCATAGGTGAGTGTCGGCACAGCGTCGGGTGCAGCCATCTCTTCGCCGGTTGCCACGTCGAGTGGGTTCTGCACGTCCAAGACGTCGACGACGAACACGACACTGTCTCCCTTACGGACCGTACCCTTCGCGTCGCCGTTGGGGTAGCCGTCTTCGGACGTGACCGCAAGCAGGACTCGGTCACCGGCATACGTGCCCTCAAGCCCCTTGCCAAATCCGGTGATGACCTCGTCGATCGCAAACGAGGCTGGTCCCTCCTCCCAGGTGCTGATCAACTCAGTGCCGTCGCTGGCGTTGACTCCGACTAGATGGACCTTGACCGTCGAGTCCACCTCGATGGCATCTCCTCTCCCTTTTCCTTCCTCGACGACCTTGCCCTCGGTGGCGGTGAAGGAGATGGGAGCCTTGAAGTCGACTGTGGGCTTCTCGTCTGGTGGGCCCGCGACCGTCACGTCGGAGATGGTCGCCACCTTCGGCGCTGCCGGGGCTGGGTCGGGTGGCTCCTCACCGCACGCGGCAGTCAGCAGGAGCAGGGGAAAGACAAGTCCGGCGACGAGTCGGCGCACGCGGAAGTTCACCTCACGGTTCAGGGATGGAGAGATCAGATGGAACGAGACGCCGCCGACGACGACGACAAGGCCACCCAGAGTAGTCTCACATGGACTCGATGAGACGCTCGACCCGTTCGTCATGGGCGCGGAACGGATCTTTGCACAACACCGTGCGCTGGGCCTGGTCGTTGAGCTTCAGATGCACCCAGTCGACGGTGAAGTCACGCCGTCGTTCCTGCGCCTTGCGGATGAACTCGCCACGAAGGCGCGCGCGCGTGGTCTGCGGGGGCACGGACTTGGCCTCGAATATCGCCAGGTCCGTGGTGACCCGGGCGACGGCGCCCCGGTTCTGAAGCAGATAGAAGAGGCCGCGTTGGCGATGGATGTCGTGGTAGGCGAGGTCGAGCTGCGCGACTCGCGCCGAAGTGAGCCCGAGATCGTGCTGGGCGCGATAGCGCTCGATCAGCCGGTATTTGATCACCCAGTCGATCTCGCGTTCGACCAGGCTCAGGTCGTCGGACTCGATGGCTTTGAGCCCGCGCTCCCATAGGTCCAACGCCGCGTCGATCACCGGCGTGCGAAGCTCACGACGGTCCACGAAGTCGTGCGCTTTGCTGAGATATTCAGCTTGGATGTCGAGCGCCGAGACATCCCTGCCGTTGGCCAGCCGCACCTTGCGTTGACCGGTCATATCGTGAGAGATCTCACGGATGGCCCGGATCGGGTTCTCCAGCGTCATGTCGCGCATCACCACGCCGGCTTCGATCATGCGCAGCACCAAGTCGGTGGAGGCGACCTTGAGCATGGTGGTCGTCTCGCTCATATTGGAGTCACCCACGATCACGTGGAGGCGGCGGAAACGCTCGGCGTCGGCATGCGGCTCGTCGCGGGTGTTGATGATCGGCCGGGATCGGGTTGTCGCGCTGGAAACGCCTTCCCAGATGTGTTCGGCTCGCTGGCTGACGGAGAACACGGCCCCTCGCGGCGTTTGCAAGACCTTGCCGGCCCCACAGACGATCTGCCGGCTCACCAGGAACGGGATCAACACGTCTGCCAGCCGGGAGAACTCTCCGTGGCGTCCCACCAGATAGTTCTCGTGACAGCCATAGCTGTTGCCGGCTGAGTCGGTGTTGTTCTTGAACAGGTAGACGTCGCCGGCAATGCCCTCTTCGCGCAGTCGGCGCTCGGCATCCACGAGCAGCGCCTCCAGGACGCGTTCGCCCGCCTTGTCGTGGGTGACGAGGTCGACAATCGAATCGCACTCAGGTGTGGCGTACTCCGGATGGCTGCCGACATCGAGATAAAGCCGGGCACCATTCTTCAAGAAGACGTTGCTCGACCGGCCCCATGAGACGACACGGCGAAAGAGGTAGCGGGCGACCTCGTCGGGTGAGAGGTGGCGAGAGCCTTTGAACGTGCACGTGACGCCGTACTCGTTCTCGATGCCGAAGATTCGCCGGTCCACCCCGCCAGCCTAGGCGACGGGGCCGATGATCGGCCGCAGCTACAACAATCCGGCATGGTCGAGACCGAGGTAGACGATCTCGTTGCCCGTCATCTGCCCCGAGCGCAGCTCGTCCCGGACGGTGGCGACGTCCAGGACGACCGGCTCGCAGTCCTCGAACTCGTCGAGCTTCATCTGTCCCCCAGGTCGACAGTCACGTGCGATGACGACGTGGCGCTGGCCGGTCGACGAGGCGCTCATCGCTGTCACGACGAGCTCGAGATCGGTGCTGACGTAGCCGGTTTCCTCGGTCAGCTCTCGAGCGGCGGCCTCAAGGGGGGTCTCGCCCGGATCGACGAAACCGCCAGGCACGTTGAGGACGACCCGGTCGGGACCAGGCCGGAACTGTCTCACCATGACCAGCTCCCCCTCGGGGGTCAGCGCCAACACTCCCACTGTATGACCGCCGCCGAACATGTCCCACTCGGCGATTCTGCCGTCGGGGAGCTCATATGTACGGCGGGCCACCCGGATCCAGCCGTCCTGCAGCACCACGTCCTCGCCCACTTGGCGCCAGTGACGGGCCGTGTCAGCGTCGACCTCAGCCATCGTGGGCATCGTCGGCGTCCGCTGGGAGGTCGTCACCGAGCTCGTCGCTCGGGTCGTTGGGGTCGTTGGGGTCGCTCGGCTGTCCAGCAGGGGGCAGAGACTCGATCGATGCCGACTTGTCCGAGCCCGAGGGTGCTTGCGGCAGCGGTGGCTTGCTGTGAGCAGGCTTGAGCGGCAAAGCGTCGTCTGCGTCGGGGGGCACAGACTTGGCCGAGTCGGTGGCACCGGCTCTGTCGGCCGCTGCGCTGGCCAATGCCGCGTCGACGAGCCCGCGCAGTTGGGCACCACGGAACCGGCGGAACTTGCGGGGTTGGGTCCGGTTGCGGTCGAGCACCGCCACCTCGAGCCGGTCGGCCGCCAAGACCCGTGGCTCGGTGGCGTCGTGGCCGAGTGCCTCGACCGCCAGGGCAAGCGCGGTCTCCAGGTCGGCTCCCTCGGTGTAGTGAGCGCTCAAGTATTCGCTGACC
The DNA here is from genome assembly GCA_013696065.1 of Nocardioidaceae bacterium. Classification (GTDB taxonomy): domain Bacteria; phylum Actinomycetota; class Actinomycetes; order Propionibacteriales; family Nocardioidaceae; genus JACCZJ01. The sequence goes on along the minus strand of JACCZJ010000014.1, from coordinate 471 downwards.
TGCTCGGCCGATCCGCCCATCACGGCATAGCCGTGTTCGTCAGCCACCGAGCCGTCATACGTGAGGCGGTAGACCTGGTCGTCAGGAGCAGCGTCACCCACCTCGGCGACGAAAATCTCGACCTCGTAGGGCTTCTCGCCCCCGGACGAGAAGATTGTGCCCAGGGTCTGCGCGTAGGCATTGGCGAGGCCGCGACCGGTGACGTCTCGGCGATCATAGGAATAGCCGCGCATGTCGGCGAGCCGGACCCCAGCGATACGCAGGTTCTCGAACTCGTTGTATCGGCCGACAGCGGCAAAGGCCAACCGGTCGTAGAGCTCAGAGATCTTGTGCAGTGCCTGCGACTGGTTTTCGGCGACGAAGAGGAGCCCGTCGGCATACTGCACGACGACGACAGAGCGCCCTCGGGCGATCCCTTTGCGGGCGAAGTCGGCCCGGTCCTTCATGAGTTGTTCGGGCGAGACATAGAAC
>JACCZJ010000297.1 GCA_013696065.1 Nocardioidaceae bacterium | reverse complement strand
GAGCAGACGGTGGAGTCACTTAAGGAGGACAAAGAATGGGTCAAACCCCAGAAGAACTGAAGCGTGAAATAGAGCAAACTCGGCGCGAGCTCAGCTACGACGTCGAGGCGCTCAACGAAAAGGTCAGCCCCAGCCGGATTGTCAGTCGCAAAGTGGACAGCACCCGCAGCTCATTGAGCTCGGTAAAGGAGCGCGTCATGGGAACTGCGTCCTCCGGGAAGGAACGAGTCATGGGCACTGCATCCTCGGGAACCTCATCACTCTCCGACGCCAAAACGTCAATCGGCGACACGGCCAGCTCGGCCACGTCGAGTGTCTCGTCCGCCGCCTCGTCGGTGGGTTCGGCCATCACCAGCAGTCCCGACATGGCTCGAGAGCGCGCCGAGGGCAACCCGTTGGCTGCAGGTCTCATCGCGTTCGGTGCCGGATGGCTCATCTCGAGCGTCCTGCCCGCCACGAAGGCCGAGCAACAGGCGGCTGAGGCCTTGCAGGAAAAGGCCGCCGATCTGGCCGAGCCCGTCAAGGAGCAGGCGCAGCAAGTAGCGCAGGAGCTGAAAGAAAACCTGCAGGAGCCAGCGCAACAAGCTGTCCAGCAGATCAAAGAGACCGCCACCGATGCAGCGAGCACGGTCAAGTCTGAAGGTCAAACGGCGGCACAAGAGGTCAAGTCCGACGCTCAGAGCTCAGCCCAGACCGTCAAGGAGTCCGGGAGCAGCAGCTGAGCACTACCTCGTCGAAGGCAACCCGGGGCAGCGACAGCGCCGACGTACCTGGCTCCGATGCCACCACGCCGCGGGAGATACCAGCCCGCGGCTGGTGGCAGGTCGTCAAGCGAGCCTGGGCCGAAGCCAAGATCGACCAAGTTCCGCTGCTCGCCGCAGGAGTGGCGTTCTTCGGGTTCCTGTCGCTTTTCCCCGCCATCATCGCCGCGATCTTGGCTTACGGCCTGTTCTTCGATCCCAAGCAGATCCGCGACCAGGCCGAGACGGTTGCCGCGGCGCTGCCGGCGTCCGCGCGTGATCTCTTGCTGCAACAGATCGAGACGCTTACCCAAACTCCGCAGCAGTCGCTCGGCTTCGGCCTCCTGCTCTCCCTCGCCACGGCTCTGTGGAGCGCCTCGGGCGGCGTCGGCAACTTGATGTCCGCGGTCAACCTGGCCTACGACGAAGAGGAGACTCGTGGGTTCGTGCGGCGCAAGGCGCTCGCGCTGGCTCTCACACTGGGCGCGATCGTTTTCTCTCTGGTGACGATTGGGCTCATCGCGGTCGCACCCGCAGTACTCGACGCCAACAACGTGTCGACCATCCTGCGCCTCGGGCTCGAAGCTGCTCGCTGGGTGCTGCTGCTGGCGGCGGTGACGGTCGCATTGGCGGTGATCTACCGGGTGGCTCCCGACCGAGACGCCCCCAAACTGAGCTGGGTTTCAGTGGGCGCCCTGGTTGCGACGGTGATTTGGCTCATCGTCTCCCTGGCGTTCTCCCTGTATGTCGACAACTTCGGCAGCTATGGGGAGACTTACGGCAGTCTGGCCGCAGTGGTGGTATTGCTGTTGTGGCTGTGGATCACGGTCTACGTCATCTTGCTCGGCGCGGAGATCAACGCTGAAAGCGAGGAACAGACGTCCCGCGACACCACCACCGGACCCGAAAAACCTCTGGGTGACCGGGACGCGGTCAAAGCCGATTCCCTGCCACCGGCGGGAGATCCCAGCAAACCCAGTACGGAGCAGGGGGCTCCCTAGCCGGGCCTGAGGCCTAGAAGCCACCGAAGTCTCCGCCTCCCCCGAAGTCTCCGCCACCCCCGTAGTCTCCGCCACCGCCGCCGTAGTCACCGCCACCGCCATAGTCGCTCTCGTAACCGCCACTAGCGTCTTGGTCCGATCCGGAGTCACCACTGTCGCCGCCGTCTTGGCCAGCGTCTTGGCCATCGTTGTAGCCTTGGTCATATCCGCCGTCAGAACCTCCGAAGGCGGCACCCATCATCGTCCCCATGAACATCATGTTCATGATCCCGAAGGCGCCGAAGTAGCCGAGCGCCAACGGCGCGAAAGCCGGGCCCGCCTCGTAATACGGAACCCGCCGAGACCCGACCATGACTTTGCGGCTGTCGGGGTCGGCACCCGCGTCGACACGTTGAGCGTCGAGCTCGCACGCGGGCACGTCTCGCTGGCGCCCGCCGTCAGGCGCCCAGGCCACATCGCGCACCGACGGGCCATGCTGAGGGTTGAAGAAGCAGGGCGGACGCCGGGCGGGTAGTGGCTCGCCAGCCACCCTCGCCTTGACACAGGCAACGGCATAGCGCCCGTCTTCGAGGATCTCCGCGACGTGGCGGATCTCGTCGGGAGCCGTGACGGCCTGCACAGACTGCTTGGCCGCTTCATAGTCGTCGAGAGCCCGCTGGTAGTCCTCACGGGCAGCCTCGTCGAGGTCACGTCCCGCAAGGTCGATATCTAGGCGCTGCAAGTCTTCGCCGAACTCGGTGACATCTTCGTCGGCTGCCCGCTTGACTGAGGCCAACTCTTCGGCGCTGATCTGGGCGCTCCGACGCGACTGGACCTGCCGTTGCTGAGAGGACCGCGCCAACGCGATCACCGCCACGATGACAAGGGCGATCAACAGCCATTCCATGGGTGCCTCCTCGTGTCGCGCTCAGATGCTCGACCTGTGCCTAGCCTACGGGCCGATATGCCGGAAAGCGGGTCCGGATGACTCGACCATGGATAGCACCTCCTCCGCGCAGCCCCACGACAACGTGACCCCGGCCCCGCCGTGGCCATAGCAATGCACGACGACCGCTCCCTGCGACAGCCGCTCACTCTCAAGGCGGACGGACGGTCGGACCGGCCGCAGACCTACACGATGGCCCAGCACGCGAGCACCGGCCAGCTCTGGGACCAAAGCGATGGCGCGCTTCATAATGTCGGCAGCGATGCCCGGTTCTGGTCTGGTCGCCCACATCCCCTCGGCACTGGTGCCTCCTAACACGATGTCGCGTGCGCGCGGGATTACATAAGTCGGGCCCTCAGCGTCCAGGCTCCAACGGTCCACGCCGATCTGGGCGACGCGGAGCACTTGTCCCCTCACGGGCACGACGCTGGGATCGGAGGCGAGGTGTCGCGCCCCGAGCCCTGCGCAATTGACTACCAGCTGAGCGTCTGCGGGCATCGCCCTCAGCACCATGCGGGTGATCGTCCCACCAGCCGCCTCGAGTCGACCTCGCAGCCAGATCAGATACACCGGCATCTCGATGACGGGAGCCTCACAGGACCACCCGTCAACGTAGGGGGGAGGCGGCTTATCGAGTCGTTTGAAGCTGGGGACAGCGCAGGCCCAAAACGGGTCACCATGCGGTTGGCTGAGCAGTTCGGTGCCCTCGACCAACGAGACGCCCGCCTGCGGGGACTCGCGCGCAATGCAGGAAAAGACCTGCAGGCTGCGTTTGGACCAACTCAAGACCCGGTCTGGTGGATCTGCCAAATAGGGATACCACAAGGCCGCGGCGACACTCGAGGTCGTTTCGAGCGGTAGATCTCGGGCTAGAACGTGGACGTCATACCCAGCCTCGGCCAAGCAGACAGCGGTGGTAAGCCCGACGACTCCGGCGCCCACCACCAAGATTCGCATCTCTTGAGACTCTCATCCCCCGACCCCCGCCGCGCCATACACCCTGTTGGGGGGACCTCACCACGTTTAGTGGACACGCAGTTAGGCGGACAGTTGGAGGCTGCTGCGGTCGATGTGAAGGATGCGATTCAGACGGGTAACTGCGAGCACCCGCCGAAGCTCCCTCGTACAGTTGCGCAGCACCAGGTGATGGCCCGATCGTTCGGCGCGTAGATGGGCGGCGGTCAGCATGCCTAGTCCAGCGGCATCGATCATTTCGACGCCAGCGAGATCGAGGGTGACGTTCGTGTCGGTCTGATCGAGTAGCGCGTTGAGACGAGAACGCACCACTCCCACGTTGCGTACATCGAGATGAGGTCCGATCTGTCCCAAGTCTGCTAGCTCCCCCGCCTCAGGACCCATCGCCGTTGCGCCTTTCTTGTGCGCTACCCCGTCACTAGGTAAGACGTTCCACGTGGGGGGTTGGTTGCCACGATACCGATAAAAAATTCCGGTGATCGTTTGTCGACGATACGGTGACTCCGCGTGTAGTGTCCAGCGGAAGTCAATATTCAGGACACAAGATCAGCCCGCCTGATACATAAAAATAGACCGCAAAGTCACTCGTGGCGGCGACCCGGCGATTCTTGGCGTGTTGCCCTGCTCGCCGGACCCATCCTGGGCTGAGATACCGGGGGTGATGGTCTTCATCGAAGCACTCATCCGGACCCGCGCGCCCCCGCAGCCTTTCAGCCAGTGCGCCTAGCTCTTGCCCGCAGGGCGGTCGCCTCCTGGGAGCCACAGCACATCGCCGTGCTCCCGGTTCGCATAACGCGCCAGGATGAAGAGCAGGTCGCTGAGCCGGTTGAGGTACTTGATGGCTAGCACGTTCATGGTGTCCTCGTATTCTGCCCAGGCAGCCCATCCGGACCGCTCCGCCCGTCGTACGACGGTCCGCGCCACATGGAGCAGCGCCGCGGCGGGAGTGCCTCCGGGCAAGATAAAGGAGCGCAACGCCTCGAGCGCATCGTTGTAGTGGTCGCACCACCCCTCAAGGCGCTCTACATACTCAGCCTCGACACGTAGCGGTGTAAACTTCGGGTCGGCGACCATCGGGTTAGAGAAGTCAGCGCCGACATCGAAGAGATCATTCTGAATGGCGGTGAGAACCTCGACTACGTCGTCGTCGAGACCACCGATCGACAAGACGTACCCGATCTGAGAGTTCGCCTCGTCAACATCGGCGTAGGCCTGCAACCGAGAATTCGTCTTGCTGGTGAGGCTCATGTCGCCGAGGCGGGTGGTGCCCGCATCACCGGTCCGGGTGTAAATGCGCGTCAGGTTGACCATCACCGCACTCTACGGAGTTCACGCGAGGAGTCGGTCTTGACCCGGCGGTGCGGCCTCGGTCCAGGCGAGCAAGCCCGTCAGCGCGCCCTCACTCATCGCGAGTTCGGCCTGACGACTCGCGTCGCACTGAACGTTGACGACCACATGTCCGGCATACAACGAGAACGCCTCCGCTCCCTGCGGGGTGCGTCTGCCGAGCACCCGTAGGGAGCGGTTGAATACGTGCTTAGGCCGCGGCGAGAACGAAAAGACCCGGAACCACTCGAGATTGTCGCCATTATATCGGCCCACCCCGAGTGTCCAGCCACGCGACGCCGCCACCGGCGTTCCTCGAGCAGGGGCCGTGGTGCGCAAGCTGCACTCGAAGGTGGCCCCCGACCGGCTCAGCAGCCGGCGCCGCACGAAGAGCGACGCGAACGCGACAGCCAAGACGACGGCGACGAGCCCAAGGCTGTCGAGAAGCGCCGCCCACCATGGCATCTCGAGCTCCTCCTCAAGAGTGATCGTCGCGTCGTCAGGTCATCATGCAGCAAACGGGTGCGAGCCTCACAGAGAACTCACACCCGTGCTGGTGCAGCACGAAACAGATTAGGACGCCTTCTCGACAGCCCTGATCTTCGCTTGTGCGAGCGCCACAGCATCCGATGCTTCACTGTCGTCTTCGCCAGCCGACCTCGCCCGTTCAAGATCGTTCTTGGCCTTCTCTAGGTCGATCTCGTGAGACATCTGCGCGTGCTCGGACAAAATGGACACCCGGTTGCCCGCGACGGACAAGAAGCCCGAATCCACGACAGCGACCCAGCTCTCGCTGTCGATCGTCGTGACCTCGACAGTGCCCTGGACGAGCACGGCCAACATCGGAGCGTGGTTGGCGAGGATACCGACATCACCTTCGACGGTGCGGGCGACCACGATCTTTGCCTCGCCCGACCACACGACACGGTCGGCGGCGACCAGCTCGACCTGCAAGCTCGTCTCCGCCATCAGAGGCTCTTCTGGATGGAGTCCCACTTGCGTTCGACGTCGTCGAGACCACCGCACATGAAGAAGGCCTGCTCCGCCACGTGGTCGTAATCTCCGTCGGAGATCTTAGTGAACGCCTCGACGGTGTCCTCCAGGGAAACGGTGGAACCCTCGATGCCGGTGAACTGCTTGGCGACATAGGTGTTCTGCGACAAGAAGCGCTGAATGCGGCGAGCTCGGTTGACGACGATCTTGTCCTCCTCGGAGAGTTCGTCGACACCCAAGATCGCGATGATGTCTTGCAGTTCCTTGTTGCGCTGAAGGATCTGCTTGACCCTGACGGCGGTGTTGTAGTGATCATCACTGATATAGCGAGGGTCGAGGATCCGGGACGTGGAAGTCAGCGGGTCGACAGCGGGATAGATACCGAGTGAGGCGATGTCGCGCGACAGCTCGGTCGTCGCGTCGAGGTGGGCAAACGTGGTCGCCGGCGCCGGGGCGGTGTAGTCGTCGGCGGGCACGTAGATCGCCTGCATCGACGTGATCGAGTGACCACGGGTCGACGTGATGCGTTCTTGGAGCACACCCATCTCGTCGGCGAGGTTGGGCTGGTAGCCCACGGCCGACGGCATCCGACCGAGCAGCGTGGAAACCTCAGAACCCGCTTGCGTAAACCGGAAAATGTTGTCGATGAAGAGCAACACGTCTTGGTTCTGCACGTCGCGGAAGTACTCGGCCATCGTGAGCGCCGAAAGCGCGACCCGAAGGCGAGTGCCTGGCGGCTCGTCCATCTGGCCGAAGACGAGTGCGGTCTGCCCGATCACCTCGGACTCCGTCATTTCTTCGATCAGGTCGTTGCCCTCGCGGGTCCGCTCGCCGACACCGGCGAACACCGACACACCGTTGTGGTCGCGGGCAACGCGCGCGATCATCTCTTGGATCAGCACGGTCTTGCCGACTCCGGCTCCACCGAAGAGGCCGATCTTGCCACCCTGCACGTAAGGCGTCAGCAGGTCGATGACCTTGATGCCGGTGTGGAACATCTCCGTCTTGGACTCGAGCGCGTCGAACGCTGGTGCTTTGCGGTGGATCGGCCAACGCTCGGTTACCTCGAGGCGCTCGCCCTCCTTGAGGTTGAGGCATTCGCCGATGGTGTTGAAGACGTGGCCCTTAGT
>JACCZJ010000486.1 GCA_013696065.1 Nocardioidaceae bacterium | reverse complement strand
GTGCACGAACGTGTTACTGAGCTCGGAGCCGTTCGGTCAACCAGTCCCGAGTCACCTCCGCGTACCAGGTTTGGTGATCTCGCAGGTGCGGGGAGCTCAGCGGCACCGGTTTGGTCATCGAGACCCCCCAGAACGACCAGAGCGCAGCCAGCAGGCCGTCGATCGCGACCGGGTCGACCTCTCGGGTCAGAGGATGCTGGGCCAGCTCCGCTTCGACGTCGAGCCCGTCGCCGCGAGCCGATAGCAGCACGCAGAGGGTGTCGATCCAGTCTGCTCCGCTGACAGGCCAGTTCCAGTCGACGAACCACACACACCCGGTGACCCCGATGAGTACGTTGTCGTCGCGCAGGTCCATGTGCACGATGCTCTGGCCGGCGAGCAGCCGTGACCCGTCGCGACACAACCGCTCGACCGTGTCGAGCCAACGCTGGTCGTTGCTGCTGTCTCGCATCAGCCGCAGCCGCTCGTCGAAATCAGTCATGAGATGTTCCTCGGCCGTCTCCAGCTCGAGCCCCGCTGGGATGCGGGTCAGTGCGGGAGCCGTCGCGGCAAGCGTGTCGAGCACCAGGCGTAGCTGGTCGAGCCGCCACGGTCGCCGCGGAGGCGCCCCCTCGACATACTCGAAAGCCACGATGATCCAGCGCACACCGTCGACCTCCACGTCGCGGTGCCAGAGCATGGCCGGCGCGCCGATGCCGTCGGGCAACAGGCTGAGCTTGCGCACCTCGTCGCGGTAGGCATCGCTGAGCGGCCAGCCGTGCACAGCGTCGTCGGCGGATGAGGCGGCCTTGACGAAGACGTCTTGGCCGTCCTCGAGGGTCAGCCGGCTCGCAAAGCCCGGTGTGAAGCCGGTGCCGGTCGACTCTGCGGTGACGACCGCGCCCCCGGCAGTTTGCTCGACGAGTCGACGCATCGTTGGTGGCAGGTCCTGCCACCGCGGTCGGCGCGCAGTGGCACGGACAGGTACTACCACGCCGTCGCGGGTTGTCATCTGGTCGAGTTGCCACTCCAGTTGAGCCTCGCGGTTCACCCGGTCCGGGGTCGGGACCTGCGAGCGTGGCGTCATGCGTGCATGGTCTCCCGCCGGGGCCAGGATCCGCGAGTGAATATCACCACCGCGCGGGATGCGTCTAGGTGAGATCGTGGACGCGGGGCGCCGGTGGATGGGCGTGAGCGAATGTCGCAGCCCCTGGGCGTGGGATGATGGATGGGCGCGTACGACGTCCGCGCACTCGACGTGCCCGGCCCAGTTGGGCCCCACAACCCGGAAGGCGTTCGTGCCCCAGAATCTCGCTTCGGCGCCGCAACCCGGCAGCACCGAGCCGTCGATCATCCGCAACTTCTGCATCATCGCGCACATCGATCACGGCAAGTCGACCCTGGCTGACCGGATGCTCCAGCTGACAGGGGTGGTCGACGCACGCCATGCCCGCGCTCAATACCTCGACCGGATGGACATCGAGCGAGAGCGCGGCATCACGATCAAGAGCCAGGCCGTCCGGATGCCGTGGACGGTGTCGGACGGGCCTGACACCGGCACCACGTTTGTGCTCAACATGATCGACACGCCAGGCCATGTGGACTTCACCTATGAGGTCAGCCGGTCGCTCGAGGCGTGCGAAGGCGCCGTGCTGCTGGTCGACGCCGCTCAGGGCATCGAGGCGCAAACGCTCGCCAACCTCTACCTGGCTCTCGAGGCCGATCTCGACATCATCCCGGTCCTCAACAAGATCGACCTGCCGAGTGCTCAGCCGGAGAAGTATGCCGCCGAGATCGCCCATATCATCGGCTGCGAACCTGACGATGTGTTCAGGGTGTCGGCTAAAACCGGCGAAGGGGTCGAGGAGCTGCTCAACAAGATCGTCAGCACGGTCCCCGCGCCCAAGGGCAACGCTGACGCCCCGCCCCGCGCGCTCATCTTCGACTCCATCTACGACACCTATCGCGGCGTCGTGACATACGTGCGGGTGGTCGACGGCAAGCTGAGCCACCGGGACCGGATCAAGATGATGTCGACCGGCGCGGTGCACGAGATGCTCGAAGTGGGCGTCATATCGCCCGAGCCGACCAAGGCCAAAGAGATCGGCGT
>JACCZJ010000444.1 GCA_013696065.1 Nocardioidaceae bacterium | reverse complement strand
GCGGAGCGGGGTCGGTCAGGTCTCGATGCCGATAGTCAGGCCCATCGATCCGGATTACGGCAAAATGGCTCGCCAGCGCCTGGATCTCGCGCAAGAAGTCCTCGGCCGCGAAGCGCCCCTCCCCCAGCTTGTCGGGCAACGTATTCGAGGTTGCCGCGAGGCGCACGCCACGGTCGGCCAGCCTGGCGAGCAGAGTCGAAACCAGCACAGTGTCACCCGGGTCGTCGAGTTCGAACTCGTCGATGCAGACGAACCGGTATGACGCCAGGCGTTCCACGGCCTGCGCAAAACCAAGCGCGCCAACGACATGGGTGAGCTCCACGAACGTGGCAAACAGCTTGGGGCTAGGGGCGACATGCCACGCGCCCGCGAGCAGATGTGTCTTGCCTACACCGAAGCCACCGTCGAGATACAGCCCGATCCTCGACCCCTCTGACCCTGCCGGCTCGCGCCGCCGAAACCAGCCGCGCCTGCGCGCACGGTCCGGCTCGGCCAGAGACTGAGCGAAGCGGCTGACCTCATCGAGTGCGCGCTGTTGGGTGGGCTCACCCGTGACCGGGCGGTAGTTCTCGAGCGTCGAGTCGGCGAAGGTGGGGGGAGGAAGCAGACCGGCGAGCACCTGCTCGGGTGTCACGCGAGGGTTGCGTTGCGACAGTGCGATCGGCACTCGGGCAGCCTAATGCCGATGGTCAGCCCCAACGGGTGGCAGGATCGGTTCGTGCAGTCTCTGTTCCCCGGCTCCAGCAGCGAGCTCAGCTACGAAGATCTGACCGAGCTCTATGACTATCCGTCTCACGGCGTGTGGGTGCGGGCCAACTTCGTCAGCACTCTGGACGGAGCCGTGCAGGGAGCCGACCACAAATCCGGCTCGCTTTCCAGCAAAGCCGACAAGCGCGTGCTCGGTCTTCTGCGCTCAGTCGCTGACGTGGTGGTCATCGGTGCCAACACAGCTCGCGTCGAGGACTACCAACCGGTGAAGTCAACGGATCGGCGGACCCACATCCGACAGCGTCTTGGCCTCGGCCCAGGACCCGCCATGGCTGTGGTGTCACGGTCTCTCGACGTCGACGCCGCACTGCTCGGCGGCGGCACGGCGCCGACACTGGTTATTACCACCGAGTCCTCCCCCTCGGACCGACGCGCGCAGATCAGCGAGCGGGCCCCGGTGATCATCGCCGGTGAGACCAGCGTCGACTTCGCCAAAGCCGTCGATCTGCTTGCAGAGCAGGGCTTTGCTCGCATCCTGTGCGAAGGTGGGCCCACTTTGATGCATGACGTCGTCTCGTCTGGTCGCCTCGACGAGCTCTGCCTCACGTGGACACCGGTGATTGCGTCAGGAAACGCGCTGCGCCTCACCGATGGGCCGGCGATCAAGCCGCCGTACCAGCTGCACCTGAAGCAACTGCTCGAAGAAGATGGCGAACTCTTCGCCCGCTACGCGAGGGAGTGAACGGCGATGGATCTGCCCGTGATGCCACCCTTGTCACCGATGCTCGCGAAGGTGGCGAAGGCGGTGCCGGCGCCCGCCAGCGTGGAAGGAGGCTTTCAGTACGAACCCAAGTGGGACGGTTTTCGCTGCATCATCTTTCGCGATGGCGATGAGGTGGAGCTCGGCAGCCGCAACGAACGACCCTTGACCCGCTATTTTCCCGATGTGGAGGCGGCCGCGAGACAATGGCTGCCGCCCAGGTGTGTCCTCGATGGCGAAATCATCATCTCCCTCGACGGCCGGCTGCAGTTCGAGAGGTTGCTCGAGCGAATCCACCCGGCGGACTCGCGGGTCCAAAAGCTGGCAGTCGAGACCCCGGCGTCCTTTGTGGCGTTCGACCTGCTCGCCATCGGTGCTGAGTCGTTGCTCGCCGCAGCCCAATCCGACCGTCGGGCTCGACTGGTCGACGCCCTCCGAGACACTGCCCCACCAATGCATGTGACCCCCGCCACCACCGACGAGGCGACCGCCCGACGGTGGTTCGACACGTTCGAGGGAGCCGGCCTTGATGGGGTTGTGGCGAAACCGCAGCTGAGCGCCTATCAGCCCGGCGCCCGAGCGATGCTCAAGGTCAAGCACGTGCGAACCGCTGACGTCGTGCTCGCCGGCTATCGGCTGCACAAGTCGTCAACCCTCGCGGAACCGCGCCTCGGATCCCTGCTGTTGGGGCTGTATGACAACCAGGGTCAGCTGCAGCACGTGGGAGTGGCAGCCTCATTCGCCACCACACGTCGAGCCGAGCTGGTTGCCGAGCTGGCGCCGATGGTGGTGGCACCAAACGAGCACCCTTGGGGTCGGTGGGCAGAGGCCAGCGAGTCGAGCGACCGGATGCCAGGCGCCCAGTCGCGCTGGAACGCTGGCAAGGACCTGTCCTGGGTGCCACTGGATCCGTCAATGGTGGTCGAGGTGGGCTTCGACCATATGGAGGGCACTCGCTTCCGGCATACGACCCAGTTCAAACGCTGGCGCCCCGACCGAGACCCGAAGTCGTGCACCTACGCACAGCTCGAAGAACCCGTGAGCTACGACCTGGACCAGCTGCTCCAATCGCCACCAGGCCCGGCCGGCACCCCGTGATGCTCATGGCGTGCGCTGTGCTCGCAGTGGCATCATGGAAGGAGCCCCTTAAGGGTAAATCCCAGCAACGGGAGGACAGCGATGTACAACGTGATCGTCCTGGCCGAGCAGGCCCTGACCGCGGCAGACGCCGACGAGGTTGCCTCACTCCACTCCGCGATCGAGGACCAAAGGCATTACCACGTCTTGATCCCGTGTGACAACGCGGCCGTCCGAGTAGAGACCGCGTTGGGGTCGCTAGCTGCAAGTGAAGTCCTAGCAGTCCCCCCGGTCGCGGCCAATCAAGCCGACGTGGAGCGAGCCCAGGCCGAGATCGAGGCAGAGGCGCAGAATGCTGTGGCCACCAGCGTCTCGGCCTTGCGTGCCCTTGGCGCTGAAGCATCCGGGGGATTCAGCTCTCAGGACCCGATCGAGTCGCTCGAGCACGTGGCACGCGAACAGTTTGCCGACGAGGTGATCGTGTTGACCCGGCCGCACGTCGTACAGGAGTTCCTGCACCTCGACTGGAGCTCAAAGGCTCGACGGCGACTCGGGGTTCCCGTGCTGCATCTGGTGGAGCACGAGGCATCTCCGCCGGTCGGAGGTCGCTGAAGCGCGGCAAGACACCGGGCTCGTCAGTCGGGCGAGTCGACCATGTCGACGACATCTGCGATGGAGTCGACTACCCAGGTGGCACGGTAGGGATAGCGCCCCACCTGCTCACGCACGGTCAACCCGGTCAGCACGAGCACCGTGCGTAGTCCAGCCTCGAGGCCGGAGATAATGTCGGTGTCCATGCGGTCGCCGATCATCACTGTGGTTTCGGAGTGCGCCTCGATGCGGTTCAGGGCGCTGCGCATCATCAGCGGGTTCGGCTTGCCGACGAAATAGGGCTCCACACCTGTGGCGCGGGTGATGAGCGCGGCTACGGCGCCGGTGGCAGGCAGGGCGCCCTCGCGTGACGGCCCGGTCGCGTCGGGGTTCGTCGCGATGAACCGTGCGCCGTCATCAATGAGCCGGATCGCCCGCGTGATTGCTTCGAAGGAGTACGTCCTTGTCTCTCCCAGCACCACGTAGTCCGGGTCTCGGTTGGTCAGGACGTAACCCACCTCATGCAGTGCTGTCGTCAGCCCCACCTCGCCGATGGCGAACGCGCTCCCACCCGAGCGCTGCTCGTCGAGGAACTGCGCAGTCGCCAGCGCCGAGGTCCAGAGTGCTTCCTCGGGCAGCTCGAGTCCGCTGCGGTGCAGCCGTGCCACCAGGTCGCGCGGGGTGAACATGGAGTTGTTGGTGAGAACGAGGAAGCGCTGCCCTGACTCCACCAGCTTTTGGATGAACTGCGAGGCACCGGGAATCGGGCTTTCCTCGTGTACGAGCACACCGTCCATGTCTGTCAGCCAACTGACCACTGGCTTGCCTTCAGCGCGTTCATCACTCATCTGCACATCATCGTGGCTCGCGAGCGAGGTACACAAATGCGCGCCGCCCGCGGAAGCGCCGTACGTGACCGACGCCACGACGGGTCAGGCTGACTTGGTCCGGCCCGCGGCAGCCGGGTTATTCGCAGCCGAACTGCGTCTCGGCGTCGATACAGCGGTCCAAACCGATGCCGCCTCGAACCACATCGACGCCATAGCCGGCATCGAGTACGTCGTCACCGCCCAAGCCGTAGATCTTGTCGTCGCCATCGGCGCTGAGGATGAGGTTCCGTTCGGGGCTACCGGTGATGACGTCGTCGCCGTAGCCTGTCTGCGCCGCCTCGAACCCGGGAAGCTCCATTGCCACCGGGGCGGTGAGACGGCCCTCGGCTCCCAAGCTCAACGTGACGTTGCCGAAGATGTTGGAGAAAACCAGGTTGTCGGTGCCTTGCCCGCCGACCGCCATGACCTCTGTGGGTTGTCGAGCGCCAGGAGCCGCCCCCGCCAATCCCAGGACGTCGTCGTCTCGCTGTCCCCTGACCACTAAGTCGCCTGCCGCGTCGAGCTGCATGCCGATGAAGTCCTCACCTGCACCCGTCAGCACTCGGCCCGTGCTGATGAGCCCGCTGAGGTACACCCGATCAGCACCCGCGCCCGACGACACAGTGATCTCAGCAGCCTGCTCGTCGCTTTCGACCTCGACCGTGTCGTTACCAGAACCGGTGAGAACGGCCGCGCCTGTCGCGCCGGTAAGGGTCAGATCTGACACGACGTTGTCACCTTGCAAATCGGTGAGGCGATCGAAACCCCCGCCGCCTTCCAGATCGTCAGGCCCCTCACCTCCGACGATCGTGTCGTCGCCCTCGTCGCCTCGCAGATAGTCCTGGGCGCCGTAACCGGCGATGTCGTCGTTGCCAGGGCCGCCGTAGAGGCTGTCGCGTCTGTCCGTGCCTGTCAGCACGTCGTCGTATGCCGTCCCGTAGTAGCTGTCGAAACCTCTGACCGTGTCCCGGTTCGGGCCCATCACGGTCGAATGCGTCTCCAGGCTGATCGTCACGGCCCGTCTGCTCGACGCGTACGTGAGCAGATCGCCGTACAACCCGTCGGGGCCCGCGGCCGCCACGTCATCTCCGAAACCCTCGATGAGGGCGTCTCCTCCTTCTTGGCCGTATACGTGGTCATCGCCGGGCCCGCCACTCAACGTGTCCCGGTCGGGTCCGCCGCAGATCCAGTCGTTGCCGCCACGGCCGTGGACGACATCATCGCCCCCAAGCGCCACGATCACGTCATCACCGAGGCTGCCAACGAGCCTGTCCGCGCCCTCGGTGCCCACGACGTTGGCGGGGCGGCCGTAACACTCCACAACGCCAACAGCAGAACTAGACGAAGGGATGGCGCACGCAAGCAACGCGGCAGCCACAACCCCTCGGCGACGTCGACTCATGGAACCCAAATCTATAGAAACGCGGGGCATTCGGCGGCGTTTTGCCTGTTCGACGCCTGAAGCGCAATGGCACGCGGGCGGAACGGGCGTGTCTTTGAACCACTCGATGGTGCGGGCCCGGTTGAGGAGAGTCAGGCATCCTCGCTGGCCGTGCTTCGCTATCTCGCCTTCCCTCCGGTCCATTGCGTAAAGCGATGCCGATTCGCGCGGCCCCCTAGGTCGGAGTTCCGCCATTCAGCGTGGCTTCAGGACACGGTGCGACACTGGAGGAATCAGTGGTGAGTAGACAGGCTTCGTACAGCTAAACAAGAGGAGACACTCATGAACCGCAAGACAAAAGGAATCGTGTTGGGAGTTGCCACGGTTGCCGCTATCGGAGCCGGTGCTGGTGTTGCGGTTGGTGCCGGCGGGGACGATGACGGCGCCGAGGCGCCGATTACGGGTGAATCGCTGGAAAAGGCGACGGCTGCCGCACTGGACTTCACCGGCGAGGGAGAAGTGACCGAGACCGAGGTGGGTGACGAGGAGAGCTACTACGAGGTCGAGGTGACCCTTCCCAGCGGCGAAGAGACCGATGTGCAGCTGGACAAGGGATTCAACATAGTCAGTTCCGAGAGCGACGCTGTAGACGACGACTGACTACTCACCCACGCCGCTCCAAATTAATCGTTTTCCCAATTGAGAGGGTTTTTCTTACTCGGCTGGACCCTGGGTGGCTCGCCCGGCATCTTGGGGTAGTCGGGCGGGTAAGGCATGTCGGCTTGGCCCCGAGTTTCGTCATCGGTGTACATCTCCAACAGCGGCTCGAGGGAATGCGAAACATCGTCGATGTCAGCATGCAAGTCCCCCAGCTCGGCCACGCGTGCCGGCACCGTGCGCAGCGTGAACTGGCGAGGATCAAGTCCTTCGAGCTCCTCCCACTCAACGGGCGTCGAGACGGGCCCACCCGGCAACGGCCGCAGACTGTAGGCGCTCGCGATGGTGCGATCGCGGGCGTTTTGGTTGTAGTCGACGAAGACCGTCTCTCCACGTTCCTCTTTCCACCATTTGGTGGTCACCTCACCTGGCATCCTTCGTTCCAGTTCGCGGCCGAAGGCGATGGCCGCATGGCGAACGTCGGTGAAGGTCCACCGCGGCTGGATGCGTACATAGATGTGGACGCCACGGTTCCCCGATGTCTTCGGAAACCCGCGGTAGCCCAAGTCGGCAAGCAAGCGTCGGGCCTCGCCAGCCACCTTGACCACGTCAGCGAAGTCCGTTCCCGGCTGCGGATCAAGATCGAGCCGAAGCTCGTCCGGATGGTCGACGTCATCGCGGCGAACCGGCCACGGGTGGAAGGTGATCGTGCCGATCTGTGCTGCCCACGCCATCACCGCAGGTTCGGTCGGACAGATCTCGTCTGCGAACCGGCCGGAGGGAAAGGCGATGCGCGCCGTCTCGACGTAAGGCGGAGCTCCCTTAGGTATGCGCTTTTGGAAGAACGCGTCGCCATGCGGGTCGGAGCGTGTCGCGCGCAGGATGTCGTCGTACACACCCTTTGGCCAGCGTTCGAGCGTGGTCGGCCGAAGGTGAAGGGCGCGGAGGACCGCCTCCCCCACATTCGCGTAATAGGTCACCACGTCGAGCTTGCTGGCGGCGGGCGTGGATTCGGTCGCGGGAAAAATAATCCGCTCGGGGTTGGACACCCTGACGGGGGTGCCTGCCACCTCAATCTCCGTCGCGGGTGTGGGCATGGCCCCACCCTAATGAGGTGGGGCGTCCTCGGTTTTACAGGACCCTTGACGCACGCGCCGCTGGTGCGTCACCTGCATGAAGCGCCGCGGCACTCCTTGTACTGGAGGAGTAAGTCGCGCAGCTCAGACTGCTTCGCCGCCCAGCGTGGCCGGTCCGCCACATTGGTCTCCTCGGATGGATCGGAGTTCAAGTTGTACATCTCCACCTCGGCTGTGCGCGGATACTCGAGATACTTCCAACCGTCTGGGGTGACCATGCCGTGGGTGATCCAGGTGACAGTGCTGAGGTCGCTCTCCACGTCCGTCCTGGCGATGCGTACGTCACTGTAAGGATCGACCTGCGCCCGCTCGAGCAGCATCACTCTGTCGCTGCCAGAGCTTGCGTCCAGCAGCCCCAGCAACGACAACCCATCAAGTGGTGGCGCGGCGGGGTCCCTAGATTGGTCGGTCATGTCCAAGATCGTCGGTGCGATGTCCTGATGCCCGGCGAGTCCATCGAACGAGGCTCCTGCCTCGATCCCCGGCCCCCTGATGATCAGGGGCACCTTCGCCGCGGGCTCATAAGCGAGATGCTTGCCGGTGGCGATACGGTGCTCCCCGGCGAAGAAACCGTTGTCTGACAACAAGATGAAGTAGGTGTTGTCGATCTGACCCTGTCGCTTCACTGCGTTGATGATGAACGAGATCTGGTTGTCGACGCTGCGCAGCGACTCCCGCCGTTGGCTCGTCTGCTCGCCGATCTCGGCAATCTGCTCTGCAGAGAGCAGCGGACGGCTCCGCACGTCTGCGGGTTTGTCAGACACGTCGGCTTCGTTGAACGACGGATCGGTGCTGACCGTGGGGCCGACATACGTGTCGACATACTTCGCTTCCACGTGGGGCGAACCTATTGATGGATCATCGGGCTCACGTGGGCCTCCGTTGTGGGGAGCCACAAAGGACTGGTAAAGGAAGAATGGCGATTCGCCGTCTGACTCAAGGAACTCGCGGCCCATCTCGCCGAAGGTTGTGGTGGCATATCCGTCGAACCGGGTCAGCGTGCCGTCGATATTGAGCCGCTGGTGCAAGTAGGCGTAGGTGCTCGGCTCGACAGACGCTCGCCAGCTGTCCCAGCCTGGCGGCACATACCGTCTGCCCGCCGCCGTATCGGCGTAATCGTTGAAGTATTTCCCGACGAAGCCAGTCCGGTACGTCGGATTCAGCCAGGTCGCGATGGTCTGGTCATCCTCGAAGGCGGTGAAGCCACCGAGCGGCCCCAGGTTGCCAATCACCTGATGGTTGTGCGGATACCGCCCGGTCAAGATGCTCGCTCTAGCAGGGCAACACAAAGGCCACGGGGAGTAGTAGCGCGCGAACGTAGTCCCGCGATCGACCAGGCGAGTTTGCACGTTGGGCATGTATGCGATGTCCGCCGCCGCGGCGTCGTCTAAAACCAACAAGACGACGTTAGGTGGCGGCGTTTCCGGAGCCCGCGAGGCTTCTGAAACCGGCAGCGCTTCTGGAGACCGTGGAGCTTGTGCAGGCCCCGAAAACTCCGATGCGGTGGACGCGCTGGTGCCGCCTAGCACCGTCACCGACGCCAAGGACATAGCCAGATAGAGCCAGAACTTCCTGATGGTTGCTCCTTCGTAGACGGACTGCACCACGCTCTACGCTAAACGGCCAGAGTCGGATTGTCCGGAGAAGCTGTGTTTGACCTAGGCGCTGAGCGCTGGTTACCCGAGGGCCATCGTGTCCGTTTCCGCCGAGTGTTTGCCACGTCCGTAGGCTTGACTCATGAGCAAGCAAGTGATGAAGTCCGACGCCGAGTGGCGCGAGCAGCTGTCGCC
Source organism: Nocardioidaceae bacterium (assembly GCA_013696065.1). Lineage (GTDB taxonomy): Bacteria > Actinomycetota > Actinomycetes > Propionibacteriales > Nocardioidaceae > JACCZJ01. The sequence continues at coordinate 2,509 of JACCZJ010000444.1, read as the reverse complement.
GGAGGAATACGCCGTGCTGCGCAAGGCAGGCACGGAGCGGCCCTGGGCGGGCGCGTACGTCGAGACCAAGACCGAGGGGGTCTATCGGTGCCGAGCGTGCAATGCCGAGTTGTTCCGCTCGACGGAGAAGTTCGACTCCCACTGCGGGTGGCCGTCGTTTTGGTCGCCCAGCGACAGCGACACCGTCGCCCTCATCGAAGACCGCGCCCTAGGTATGAAACGCACCGAGGTCCGATGCGCGACGTGCGATTCCCATCTTGGCCACGTCTTCGAGGGCGAGGGTTATGGCACGCCTACCGATCAGCGGTACTGCATCAACAGCATCTCGCTGAGCCTCGAACCGACTCGGTAACCTGACTTCGAAGCCGCTTGCCTCGCGGCTCGTCGGCCTCGCAGCCGCTTTGTCCTCTAAGGCAAGGCGTTGATCAGCTCGCGAATGCTGCGACGTCGACCGGTGTAGAACGGCACCTCTTCGCGGACATGCTTGCGAGCCTGGCTACCACGCAGGTGCCGCATCAGGTCGACGATGCGGTGCAGGTCGTCGGCCTCGAAGGCGAGCATCCACTCGTAGTCACCCAGGGCGAACGACGCCACCGTGTTGGCGCGCACATCACCGTAGTCGCGCGCCATCTGGCCGTGCTCGGACAACATCGCCCGCCGTTCGGAGTCCTCCAACAGGTACCACTCGTAGGACCGCACAAACGGATAGACGCACACGTAGTCGCGGGGTGCCTCGTCAGCGAGGAAGGCGGGGATGTGGCTCTTGTTGAACTCGGCGGGGCGGTGCAGTGCCAGCTGCGACCAGACCGGCACGAGACGACCCCCGAACTCCGTACGGCGAAGTTGGTTGTAGGCGCTCTGGAGCTCGTCAGCTGACTCCGCGTGCCACCAGACCATCAGGTCAGCGTCGGCCCGGAGACCCGAAACGTCGTAGGTTCCCCTGACCACGACGTCGCGAGCAGCCAGATCGGCCAAGAGAGCCTCCATCTCAGCCGTCTCCTTCTCCCGGGCGGCGTCATCGGCTACAGGCGCAGAGAGCTCGAACACCGACCACATGGTGTAGCGGATGGTGGTGTTGAGATCGCGGGCCGCCTTGCCCTGGTCGGCGCGCTTCACCGGGCCAGCGACGGGTCGGGAACTTTCGGGTGTGGGGGGCCCGGTGGAAGGGGTGGCGGGTTGTGTCATGGCTCCATTGTCTCGGCCACGTCGAGCTGATCGACCACCCGGGTCGCAGCCCGTCGAGCGTTGGCGATCACCGCAGGAAGGCCGACCCCCTCGAGAGCGGCACCGCAGACCGCGAGCCGCGGCTGCGCCTCGACGCTCTGCTCGATCAATCGCACCCGGTCGAGGTGGCCGACGGCATACTGCGGCAAACCGCCGCCCCACCGAGTCACGACCGCGTCCTGCAACGGTGCACGCAGGCCGGTGGCCTCCCTCAGGTCGGTCATGGCCGCGTCAACCAGCTCAGAATCATCGCGTTGCAGGTCGCGCTCTTCTCGATGCCGACCGATGGAGCAACGGAGCACGACAGTGTCACCGCTCAACCACTCCCACTTGTATGACGAGAAGGTGGCGGCCTTGATGACCCGCTGATCGACGGGTGGCACCAAGAACCCCGACCCCATCAGCTCGGCACCCATGTCGCTCGCCCGCACCGCCACGGTCACCAGCGCCACAGAGGCGTACTCGATCCGGCCAAGCTCGTTCGCCGCCACAGGCGCGACCTCGCGTAGGAGCCTCGCCGAAGTTGGCGCTGGCGCTGCCAGCACGACCGCGTCCACATCGACCTGGCGAGGGCGGGTCGTGGGACCCACCACCAACTGCCAGCCATCTGGGGCACGGGTGAGCTCACGGACCATGCTGCCGCACTCGATGCGGGCCCCTTGTCGCACGAGCTGATCGGCCGCACCCTGGGCCAGCCGGGCCAGACCGCCCCGGATGCCGGCGAAGACCGGCACCTCGTCAACACCAGCACGCGTGCTCGTACGCGCCCTAGTGGCACGCGCCGCGTTGAGCAGCCCGCCGTACCTGCGAACGGCTTCCAGCACCTGAGGTAGGGCGGCATACAGCGAGATTTCGTCGGCTCGCCCGGCGTAGACGCCGCCCAGCAGCGGCTCCACCAAGCGGTCCCGCACGTCGCGGCCCAGTCGCTGCGCGACGAGTAGGCCCACACCGACGTCTTCGCTCAGATCGGGCTCAGGGAGTCGGCGCTCCAGGGAGGCGCGGCCCACTCCGGCAGTAGTCAAGATGCCGCTGCGCGCCAAAGCCCTCAGATCGGCGGGAAATCCCATCAGATTTGGCGGCAGCGTTCGGACCGCCCCTCTCGTCCAGATCCCCGCCTTCGAAGTGGCCGGATGCACAATGTCGGCAGTCAGCCCTATCGCCTCGGCGAACGCGACCCCTTCCGGGCGACGGTTGAGCATCGACTCTGCTCCCACGTCGACCGTCATACCGGCGACCTCCCCTGCCCGGAGCTTGCCCCCGACTCTCGCGCTGCCCTCGTAGAGGG
>JACCZJ010000440.1 GCA_013696065.1 Nocardioidaceae bacterium | reverse complement strand
GTCAAATATTGACCTCAAGTTTCCACCCCACGCCGCACCGCGGCCGAGCGAACGCCCAACGCAACTGTTGGGCGACTCAACACCCCGTCAGTGCCAAAACGCGGCAAGTCAGCGCCAAGACGCGGGGTCGGCGCCAGGCCCTCTGTCAGGTCCAGCGGGGCGTTCGGCTGAGTACGGCGGTGGCGCCTACGACGCCGGCGGTGGAGCTGCGCAACACAAACGGGCCCAGCCGGGCAGGCCTGCCGCCACGCGCAGCGAAGGAGGCGAGCTCATCGTCGGTGATGCCCCCCTCCGGGCCTACAACGAGGACGACCACGCCGGACTGGGGTAGGACGAACTCGCCCAGTCGACCAACCGCACCCTCGTGCAGCACCAACGCCAGATCGGCCGCCTCCACCAGCTCTGCCACCTCCGACGTGGTGTGCAGCGCAGTTACCTCAGGGAAGCGCAAGCGCCGCGACTGCTTGGCCGCCGCCTGCGCCGTCGCCCGCCACCGCCCCAAAGCGTTGGCCTCCCGTTCGCCCCGCCAGCTGACGATGTTGCGGGAGGCAGCCCAGGGAACGATGGTGTCGACGCCTATCTCGGTGAGCAGATCGACAGCCCGCTCAGCATGTTCGCCCTTGGGGATGGCCTGTACGACGGTCAGGGCGGGAACGGCCACCGCCTCGGACCGGCGTACCAGCACCTGGGCAACAAGGCCGCGCCGCGACACCTCCACCACTTCGCAGTCGGCGCCAGCACCTTGCGCGTCAGTCAGCGTGACGCGCTCACCCAGCCGTAGACGTTTGACCACCACCGCATGGCGACCTTCATCCCCGCCGAGCTCGACCCTGTCGCGTTGCAGCGCCTCAGCACCGACCACAAACACGGGCAACGTCATGAGTCAGCGACCGCCGAAGGCTCCCTTGAAGCGGTCGAATACGCCCTTGGGTCGCTCAACGGAGCCGGTCGGGTTCTCCTCACCCCGCAGCACGGCCAGCTGGTGCAAGAGCTCAGCCTGTTCTGAGTCGAGCCGGGCCGGGGTCTCGACAACGATGGTGGTGACCACGTCTCCTCGCCCGGTCCCGTGCAGTCTCGGCACTCCCCTGCCGCGGACGATGAGCTGCTCGCCCGACTGCGTGCCTGGCTCGATGACGATGGGGATCGAACGCTCCACCGACGACGACGAATTGTCGGCCACGTCAGCCTCGAGGGTCGGGAGCTCGACGCGCGTGCCCAGCGCCGCCGCCGTCATAGGCACGGTGATTGTGGCTAACAGGTCATCGCCGTGTCGAGTGAACACAAGGTGATGCGCCACGTCGATCTCGACATACAAGTCACCGGCGGGTCCACCACCGGGCCCCACCTCTCCCTCGCCTGACAGCTGAAGCCGGTTCCCGGAGTCGACCCCGGCTGGAACGTCGACCTGGACAGCCCGGCGAGCCCGCACCCGACCGTCACCGGAACACTCGCTGCACGGATCCGGTATGACGGTGCCGAACCCGCGACAGGTGGGGCACGGCCGCATCGTGCGGACCTCGCCGAGAAACGACCGCTGCACATGGCTGATCTCGCCGCGCCCGCGACAGGTGGTGCAGGTCGAGACGTCGGTGCCAGGAGAGGTGCCGACACCCGTACAGAGCGAGCAGGTCACCGCCGTGTCGACCTTGAGCTCCCTCGTGACACCGAAGGCGGCTTCGGCGAGATCGAGCTGGATGCGGACCAACGCGTCCTGGCCGCGACGCGCTCTTGGCCGGGGGCCGCGATTGCCTCCCGACTGGGCGAAGAAGGCATCCATGATGTCGGTGAAAGAGAAGCCTTGTCCGAAGCCTGCGCCGGCACCACTGGCAGACAGCGGATCACCGCCGAGGTCGTACATCTCGCGTTTGCGCTGGTCACTCAACACGTCATACGCACGGGTCACCTCCTTGAAGCGATCCTGCGTGGCGGTGTCAGGGTTGACGTCGGGATGCAGCTGGCGCGCTAGCTTGCGGTAGGCGCGTTTGATCTCCTCGGGGCTCGCGTCGCGTGAGACTCCGAGGGTGGCGTAGAGGTCGGTCGTCATACTCCGGTTTCCAACTGGGGGTGGCGGGTGGTCATGCGTCGGCGAGAATGTGGCTGACATAGCGGGCGACAGCGTGTACGGCCGACATCGACCCGGCATAGTCCATGCGGGTGGGGCCGACGACACCCAAGGTAGCCAACGCCTGGTCGCCCGGTCCGTAGCCGGTCGCGATGACCGATGTGGCCGCCAGCTGGTCATGAGGGACCTCGTGGCCGATGCGTACCGTCACCAGGCTTGGGCTGCTGGCCTCGCCGAGCAGCTTGAGCAGCACGACGTGTTCCTCGAGTGCCTCGAGCAGCGGCTTGATCGACAGGTCGAAGTCCTCACCGAAACGCACGAGATTGGCCGTCCCCCCGATGGCGACCTTCTCGTCGGTGCGGTTGTCGGCGACCGCCTCAGCGAAGATGCCGACGATCTGAGCGACCACGGCTTGATCGACGAGGTGGAACTGCTCCGGCACACCGGCCACCCGAGTTGCGGCATCGATGAGTGGCTGGCCGACGACTGCGGAGTTGAGGCGGGCGCGGAGCTCACCGATCACCTCATCGTCGAGCGCCGCGGGCATCTCGATGACCCGCTGCTCGACGCGTCCCGTGCTGGTGATGACGACGAGGAGCAACCGGGTGTCAGTCATGGTGACTACCTCGACGTGGCGGACCGTAGACCGCGAAAGCGTGGGATATTGCACGATCGCGACCTGCTGGGTCAGCTGGGCGAGCAACCTGACACTGCGGTGAACCACGTCGTCCAGGTCGACGGCCCCTTGGAGGAAGGTGGCGATGGCGCGCTTTTCCGCCCCCGAAAGCGGCTTGATGTCGGTCAGCTGGTCGACAAACAGCCGGTAGCCCTTGTCGGTGGGGATGCGACCCGCACTGGTGTGCGGCTGGGTGATGAACCCCTCTTCCTCGAGAGCCGCCATATCGTTGCGCACCGTGGCGGGCGAGACGCCTAGCCGGTGTCGGTCGACGAGCGCTTTGGAGCCGACCGGCTCCCGCGTTTGGACGTAGTCCTCGACGATGGCACGGAGCACGTCGAGCTTGCGGGTATCGAGCATCCTCACCTCCTCGTCATAGACATCGCGGGCGCCTCTGCCTGCTGGGGCTGTGCCAGGTGTCGAGCCGCTGGACGGCCGATGGCCCCAGCTAGCCGGCGCCATATCCTTGCCTGGCACTCCAGTTTGCAGAGTGCCAACTCTACTAGCCCTGGCCGTTCGCGGAGCCGTGCTGCCGAGGAGACGCTCAGTTAGGGTCACGACATGCCCAGCCCTGAGACCGAGCGCTTCCGCGAGATCGCTGACCGGGTGTTCATCGCGCGCTACCCCCAGTGGGACGTGACGGTGGGCGCGGTGATCGGCTCGGACGGGATCTTGCTCATCGACACGCGGGCGTCTGCCCAGCAGGGTTGCGAGCTGCTCGATGACGTACGCCGGCTCGCCCCTGACCTGCCGATCCGGTGGGTTGTCAACACCCACCAACACTTCGACCACACCTTCGGCAACATCGCCATGCCGAAGGCCGCCTCGATCCATGCCCACGCCAACGCCGCAGCTGGCCTGGCGGCGTCAGCGGCGCGGATCAAGGAGTTGGTCGCGGAGGATGACTCGACAAACCCTGACTCTCCTGAGATCACCATCGAGGTGCTGGCTCAGGTCGCCGCCACCGAACTCCGACAACCTGACCGGACCTTCGAGTCTGTCTCCACCATCGACCTCGGCAACCGCTACGTCGAACTCGTTCATCCGGGGCGCGGCCACACCGACGGCGACCTGGTGATGCGAGTCCCTGACGCAGATGTGATCTTCGCCGGTGACCTCGTCGAACAGTCGGGGCCACCGCGCTTTGGTGTCGACTGCTGGCCGCTGGAGTGGGCTGACGCGCTCGACATTGTGGTGGGCTTGCTCACGGAGGCGTCGGTCGTCGTACCTGGGCATGGGAGATCCGTCGACAAACAGTTCGTGCAGGCCCAGCGAGAAGACGTCTCGACGGTCGGTCAGCTGATCCGGTCACTGCACTCTCAGGGCGTTCCGGTGGGGGAGGCACTGAGATCCAGCGATGCCTGGCCGTTCCCCTCGCAGGGTCTCGCAGCCGGGGTCACCCGTGGCTACGATCAGCTCGGTGAGAGTCCCGCGACGACCGCGGCTGGTCCACCGGCGGGCACAGAAACCCTCCCCCTGGCGTGAGGCTGACACCGTGCCGTTTGCCCGACCCGCGGGCGCGTCCAAGAGGACGTCAAGCGTGACCTCGACACCCCGGCGGCGGATGGCGGAGCCGCCTGTCTGGGCGTTCTACTCCGGCTGCCATCGGTGCCCGGCGTTTCGACATCCGGTTGTCGGCACCGGCAAGTAGCGTCCGCATCATGTCAACTGACCGCTATGGCTCCGATGTGCTCGCCTCTGATTGGCGTGTCCCCAAACGAGGCCGTTCACACGAGCTGGAGGCTGCACTAGGTCTGGTCGTTGAGGAGGTGACGACCGACTGGTGCGGCGAGATCGTCCGGGTTGACCGCGATCTTGACACCGTCGAGCTCGAGGACCGCCGTGGCCGGCGGCGCACCTTCCCCCTCGGACCCGGTTTCCTGCTCGAGGGAGCACCCGTCATCTTGCGCCCTCCTTCCCGAGCCGCTCCGATCGTCAACACCCGTACGCCGTCTGGTTCCTTGGCCGTCCCCAGCGCCAAGGCCCGAGTGGCCCGCGCGAGTCGCATCTACGTCGAGGGCCGCCACGATGCCGAGCTGGTCGAGCGGGTGTGGGGAGACGATCTGCGCATCGAGGGTGTGGTGGTCGAGTATCTCGAGGGAGTCGACGACCTGCCGGAGCACCTCGCCTCCTTCGGCCCCGCTCCGGAGCGAAAGGCGGGCGTGCTGGTCGACCACCTCGTGGCTGGCTCCAAGGAGAGCCGGATCGCGGCCAGGGTCGCTGGCGGCCCCATGGGTCAACACGTTTTGGTGGTGGGCCACCCGTTCGTCGACATCTGGCAGGCGGTCAAACCGGATCGACTCGGCCTGGACGCCTGGCCAGTGGTGCCGCGTGGCATGTCGTGGAAGCACGGCGTCTGTCAGCAGTTGGGGTGGCCGCACCGCAACCAGGCCGATATCGCTCGGGCCTGGCAGCACATCTTGTCTCGCGTGTCGTCATACGCCGATCTCGAGCCCGCTTTGCTCGGCCGCGTGGAGCAGCTCATCGACTTCGTCACCTCGTGACGGTGGTGGCAGCAACGCCTCAGGGCTCGACCGCCCGCTCGACAGCAAAGATCGGCTAGCGGCCGACGTAGGCTTGCCTCGACTCGCAGAGGGAGACCGTCATGTCCCAGCCACCGCCGGATCAGCCCTACCAGGCGCCGAATCAGGGCTATCCGCCACCCCACGAGGGCTACGCCGCGCCGAATCAGGGCTACCCCCCACCGAACCCGGGCTATCCTCCGCCCAACGCGGGCTACCCCTTGTCGCGGCCGGGCGGGGCTCCCGCAGACGACGAGAAGACGTGGGCGCTCGCCTCGCACATCGGTGCGCTCGTCGCGGCGTGGGTCGCCATGGGCTTCATCGCGCCCCTCATCATTTTGCTCGTCAAGGGCGACTCATCGGCGTTCGTGAAACGCCATGCCACCGAGTCACTCAACTTCCAGCTCTCATTGCTGATTTACTCGGTGATCGGCGTCTTGTTCGCCGTCTTCACCCTGGGATTTGGCTTCTTGGTCGTCATCCCGGTCGCGCTGATCGTCATGGTGCTGGCGCTAGTGGCCATCATCATGGCCACCGCCGCCGCAGGCAAAGGCGAGGACTTCCGCTACCCGCTCTGCATCCGTGTCATCCGCTAACGCCTCCTCCCTCACCCGTTGAGAGGTCACCCGCCTCCCGTTGAGAGGTCACCCGCCTCCCGTTCAGAGGTCACCCGCCTCCCGTTCAGAGGTCACCCACCTCCGTTGAGAGGTCACTGCCCTCCGAGCCAGGGAGTGGATCCGAGCTCGGCCGGTCGGCAGGGATCGTGCTGAGACTCAAGGCAGCAGACCGCGTACGACGGCATCGGCAAGCAGCCGCCCTCGCTGCGTGAGCAAGAGTGTGTTGGCGACTACCTCGACCAGGCCATCGCCTGCCAGGTCGGGAACGGCCGCCCGCCCAGCCTCATCCAGTACGTCGACCGGCAGGCCAGTGGCCAACCGGATCTCAAGCAGCACCCGCTCCACCCGCCGCGACTCTGCGCCCAGGACCTCTCTCCCAGCTGCCGGACTCACCCCGCCAGCGAGTCTGTCGGCATACGGCACTGGATGCTTGACGTTCCACCAACGCACACCACCCACGTGTGAGTGCGCGCCGGGACCAGCCCCCCACCAGTCGGCTCCCGCCCAGTAGCCAAGATTGTGCTGACATCGAGCCAACTCGTCTCGTGCCCAGTTCGACACTTCGTACCAGCCAAGCCCGGCAGCCGACAAGACAACGTCTGCAACTCCATACTTGTCCGCCAGGTCGTCATTGTCCGGGCGGGCGATCGCTCCGCGCCTGACCTGCCGGGCCAATGCCGTCCCCTCCTCGACGATCAGGGCATAGGCGCTCACATGGTCGGGTTCGAGTGCGATCGCGGCATCGAGGCTGTGCCGCCAGTCGGAGAGCGACTCTCCAGAGGTCCCATAGATCAGGTCCAGACTCACTTGGTCGAATCCTGCCTGCCTCGCCCACGACACCACCTGCGGCACCCGGGCGGGGTCGTGGGTCCGGTCGAGCACCTGGAGCACCGAGGGCACCGCTGACTGCATCCCAAAAGAGACGCGATTGACTCCCCCTGCTCGCAGTGCCTCGAGGTCTGCGACGGACACGCTGTCCGGGTTTGACTCAATCGTGACCTCCGCTCCGGGCGCTAGCCCGAACTCGTCGCGAAGCGCTGTCACGATCGAGGTCAGCGCCCCGGGCGAAAGCAGCGTCGGGGTCCCACCGCCGAAGAAGACGGTCTGCACCGGCAGGTCTCGGTCACCCAGCAGCTTTCGCGCAAGGCGGATCTCGGCGATCACCGAGGCGGCATAGCCTGCCCGAGAGGCTCCCGGGCTGTGACCCAGCTCAGCCGCTGTGTAGGTGTTGAAGTCGCAGTATCCGCACCGCACCGCACAGAAGGGGACATGGACGTAAAACCCGAAGGGTCGCTGGCCGAGGGTCTGCAACGCATGCGACGGCAAGGCGCCGTCGATGGGGCTGGGCTCCCCGTCGGGCAAGGTCGATGGCACTGTGCCAGTTTCGCAGTATGTGCGGAGAGCCCCTCAGCGGGAGGCGACTGGCCTCTCAACGGGAGGCG
>JACCZJ010000435.1 GCA_013696065.1 Nocardioidaceae bacterium | reverse complement strand
GCTCCACGCCAAGCGGGCAGCACCGAGAAGTGCAGGTTCACCCAGCCATGAGGTGGGATGTCCAGCGCCTGCTGAGGCAGCAACCCGCCATACGCGACCACCGGGCAACAATCAGGAGCGACCGAGGCGAGCCAGCCCAAGAAGTCCGGATGGCCAGACGACGATGGTTTTACAGTCTCGATTCCGTGTCCTGACGCTGCAGCGGCGACTGGGGACGCGACCATCCGACGGCCTCGCCCCGCGGGAGCGTCGGGTCGTGTGACGACGCCTACGACCTCGTGAGTACTCGCGACGAGAGCCTCAAGCGAAGGCAACGCCGCCGCGGGCGTGCCGGCAAAGATCAGCCGCACAGTGTCAGAAACCTCGACCGAATGTCGGATGCGGGGACTCCTTGACTACCGGTCCTGACAAACCGCTCCAATCCGACTCGCGAATCGCCCTCATGGCGGCTTTGCGGGTCTGCCCGTCGAGACGGTCGACGAACAGGACGCCGTCGAGGTGGTCGGTCTCGTGTTGGAGGCAGCGAGCCAGCGTCTCGGTGCCCTCGATCGTGAGAGGGTCGCCATACATGTCGAAGCCGCGAGCCACGACGCGGGCTGCCCGGGTGCAGTCGAAGGTGAGCCCGGGGATCGACAAACAGCCTTCGTCGCCCGTCTGGGTTTCGTCGCTCAAGATGAGATCGGGATTGACCAGGTGCCCCACGACGTCGTCGACGTAGTAGGTGAAAACGCGTAACGCCACTCCAATCTGAGGTGCCGCCAAACCAGCCCCGGGGGCGTCGAGCATGGTCTCCATGAGGTCGGAAACCAGCACGCGCAGCTGCTTGTCGAAGTTGATCACCGGAACGGCCGGGCTGCGTAGGATCGGGTCGCCGAACAGCCGAATGTCACGCACAGACAAAGAACCGCTCCCCAATCCGACAGGCCTCAAGCGCGGATCAGTCTAGTCGCGTGCCAGCTGAGGCCAGCCTTGGGCGGTCAGCGCTGGGCGACGCGGCGGGCTCAGGCCAGCTCGAGTGGATCCACCTGGACCCGAATGGGAGTGAGCTTGCGACTACTCCGGCCAGCCTGCATGTGTTGCAGTGCTCGGGTGAGCCCGGTCGCCCGCTCACGAGCGGTTCGTACGACGACTCGCGCCTCGCCGTCCCCCACCTCCACAGGACCCAGAATCTCGGTCAATCTCGGCACCTCGAGCGCGGCGAGCGCTTCGGTGAGGACGTCGAGGCTGGCCGTGAGAGTGGCCAGCCGCCAGGCAGGTGGAAGTCGGGCTGACCGTCTCTCGTCGAGACCGCGAGAGGCGAACCCGACGGGGTCCCACCGGACCAGCGCCTGCAGGGTGGGGGACGTCGGCTCCCCGACGGCAATGACCCGCCCGCCGTCGCTGCCGGGGCGGACGAGCGCCGCCACGTTGAGCCACCGGCGCAACGCCTCCTCGTCGACTCGCAATCCCGGTCGGCTCAGGGTGAGCCAGGTGTCGAGCAGCACGGCGGCCGAGTAGCCGCCTTCGGCCACGGGCTCTGCTCCCGGGGTGGCGATGACGATTGCCGCCTGCTCGTCCACGTCGGACAACACATGATCGCCGCCGGAATTGAGGACTCGCACCTGGGGGAAACTCCGGCCCCACTCCTGCCCGGTGCGCAGCGATCCGACGACAGGCGCTCGCAGCGCCCGGCTCTGGCAGTGCGAGCAGGTCCACTGTTCGGCAATCGCGCCACACCAACGACACGCGGGCCGGTCGGCTTGCGACGACCTACCCAAGGGGCCCGTGCAGACACCGCATCGAGCCGGCTGGCGGCACCGTTGACAGGTCAACGTGGGTTGATAGCCGTAACGCGGGGAGTGGACCAGCACAGGACCCGTCCGCAGACCCTCGCGCACGACCTCGAAAACCCGCCGCGGCATCCGGCTGGCCATCACCATGGAGTCGCGGGCGAGCTCAGCGTCGCTGTCGCCCGTCACATTGACGAGCGGTGCGATCCGCCGGGTAACGTCTCGCGCCGCCGACACGTGCGCCGCCCATCCTGATTCGATCAGCGACTGAGCCTCGACCGAACAGCTGAACCCGCCTATCAACGCGGCACAACGCTCCAAATGGGCGCGCAGCAGCAACACCTCCCGGGTGTGGTGGTAGGGCGCGCGCGGTTCGGCATACAAGTCGTCGCCGTCATCCCAGATCGCGACCAGACCGAGATCGCGCACGGGCGCGAACGCGGCGGCTCTGTTGCCGAGCGCGATGCGAACCTGCCCGCGAGACACCGCCAAGAATGCTCGATATCTGGCTGCGGGCCCGAGCTCAGAGGTCAGCACTGCGAACGAGTCCCGACCGACGATCGCCGCCAAGGCCGCGCCCACCCGCTCGACGTCGCGCACGTCAGGAAGGCACACCACGCTGCCCCGCCCGGAGGCGGCAGTCGCTGCCACAGCAGCTGCCAACTGCCACGCCCAGTCGCTGCCGGGCAGCGCGGTCCAGATGGCCCTCGGCGAGTCGCCCTGGGTGAGTCGCGCGACGAATGCCTCGCCTCCAACCTCCTTCGCCCACGACGAACTCACCGTCGAGTCAGCCTGCAACAGGGACAGAGGCTGCGCGGTCGCTGCTCCCC